>JBDLUN010000169.1:0-24916 GCA_039805245.1 Bacteroidota bacterium | reverse complement strand
CTCACCCCTCTCTTGTATCGGTCAAGTTCCTCTTTGTTATCAAGGATAGGAATGACATTCTTAAATCCAGTGTTGATGAGCTTGGAAATTCTGCTGGTATAGGTCTTTTGCTTGAACCCATTGCAGATGATAAAAGTATCTTTGGTGATTTTCCTTCGCTTGTAGAGATTGTTGATGATTTCAATATCGTATGCAAAGGAAGTTTCCAGGTGGATGTTGTGTTGAAGCGCTTCTTCCACTACAAAGGAGAAGTGTGAGCTCTTGGTACAATAGCAATAGTGGTATTCCCCTTCGTATTTGTGCTTTTTGAATGCCTGCTGAAACAGGTTTTTCGCCTTGTTGATCTGCTGTCCTATTTTGGGTAAATAAGTCAGCTTAAGCGGAGTACCATATTTTTCAATGATGGCACGGAGGTCCAACCCATTGAAATATAGGTTACTGTCTTTTGTTTCAAAACCTTCTTGTGGGAAATAAAACGTCTGTTTAACGAGATCTGTATAGGTATTGCTCATTGAACCTTGGATACTTGTTTGGTATTTACCTTATGGTATGACAAAAATAAATTTTTAACTGTCTTCAAACAAAAAACCGGATGTTTATTTGACATCCGGTTTGAATTATATTTGAATCAGCTTATTTGACCGAATGAACCAGTTGCTTGAACGCTTCTGGGTTATTCATGGCCATGTCTGCCAGAACCTTGCGATCAAGTTCAATACCTTTTACTTTCAGCTTGTTCATGAATTCGGAATATTTCATTCCTTCTTCCCTTACAGCTGCGTTGATACGAACAATCCAAAGGCTTCTGTAATCTCTTTTCTTCAGCTTACGGCCAACATAGCTGTAAGTGAGACCTTTTTCAAGTACGTTTTTGGCAACTGTATATACATTTTTACGTTTGCCGTAAAAGCCTTTAGCTTGTTTGAGAATCCTTTTTCTGCGTGCCCTGGAGGCTACTGCATTTTTTGAACGTGGCATATTTGAATGTTTTTAAAGTAGTGTGAAGAAATCAGGTTATTTGAGGCGCAACAACCTTTTTACGAAATCAAGGTTTGCAGGATGCACCTGACCGGTGATTCTCAATGCACGCTTACGCTTGGAGGATTTTTTTGTCAAGAGGTGACCACGAGTTGGTTTCCTGAAAGTGATTTTTCCTGATCCGGAGATCTTGAATGTTTTTTTTGCCCTGGAATGGGTTTTTACTTTTGGCATAAAAAATATTGAACGTTACCCCTGCTGGTGCCTTCGAACAGACGAAGAACTTTTTGAACCTTACGGGAATACTCCCCTCACATTTCTGTGAAGGGACTGCAAAATTATAGAAATATTTTCAAAAAAACGCGGATATGCTCAAAATATCCACATTTTACTGCTTTGTGGCTGTCCAGGTATTGTTTTCAGGGTTGAAATCCGGAAACACCTTTTCTGGATCAATGGTTACCGATTTCAATTCCTCTTGCACATTGAGCCTTGTTCTGACACTTGTTGCATTTTGCCATACTTCAACTGGCAGCTTTTTAATGCCTTTTTGGCCGGATACGGTTTCATAGGCCAAAACCACAGGCATGGCGGACCTTTCGAGGTTGTCGATGGTGACGATGGCGCCATTTTTGGCTGAATTTCCAACATATTCAACTTTGGAAACAGCCTGATCAAGGCGCCAGTTTTCCAAGATCATGCATTTCCAGAACCAGCCTAAATCTTCACCTGTGCTGCTCTCTATGCTGCGGAAAAAATCCCATGGTGATGGATGTTTGTATGCCCAATCGCGGATATACTTTTTAAATGCGGAATCAAACCTTTTTTCACCAATGATTTGTTCCCTGAGTAGCCCAAGGGAAAAACCTGGTTTGAAATAAAGGGAAAGTCCGATATTGGCTTCCTTCATGCCATCGGGTGTTTTCATAACAGCTTCAGATCTGTCGCTATACATGAATTTGGCCATGGCGTGGGCATCCGCAGCGGGTTGGGCATATTCACCATTATTGAAATCTTTTGAAGCGATGTCATTGATGAATGTGTTGAATCCTTCATCCATCCAACCATATTTCCTTTCATTGCTGCCCACAATCATGGGGAACCAGGTATGTCCGAATTCATGATCTGTAACGCCCCACAATCCGCCTGTTTTGGCAGTAGAACCGCAAAATACGATACCAGGATATTCCATGCCGCCTACATTACTGGCCACATTGGTGGCAATGGGGTAAGGATATTCGAACCAGCGCTTGGAGTAATTCTCTATACTGGCCTTAGTGTATTCTGTACTTCTTCCCCAGGCATTGTTGCCGTCAGAACTTTTGGGATAAACTGACTGGGCAAGTGCTTTCTTTCCGCTGGGCAGGTTGATTTTGGCAGCATCCCAAATGAAGGAAGCAGAAGAGGCCCAGGCAAAATCACGCGCATTGTTGATTTGGTATTTCCATGTCAGTTTGGATGCTGCTGGTCGTGATGCAGGATTTTTTACATCTTCGGCTCCCCTTATAATAACAGTGGCATCTGAATTGTGGGCCAGTTTATATTTTTTGAGTTGTTCTGCAGTCATCACTTCTTCAGGATTGAGGAGGTCTCCTGATGCTACAACAATATGCTTGGCTGGGGCGGTGATGGCTACATCGAAGTTGCCATATTCCAGGTAAAATTCACTGGCACCCAGGTAGGGCAAGGTATTCCATCCTTGAATATCATCGAACACACAAATCCGGGGATACCATTGTGCAATCGCGAAAATATTGCCATCGGCATTTTTCAGGATACCGGTGCGGTCGGCACCGTATTCTGGCACCGTGTAAGCAAATTCCACTTTTACCGTCACTTTATCACCAGCTGCTTTGAGGATTTTAGGCAGGTCAATGCGCATACGGGTATCGGTGATTTCTGGTGCAACTGTGGTTTCCTGCGTTTTTCCGCCAACAAGGGATATTATCTTTACGGAAGCAATCTGGTATCCGCCTACAAAAGGATTGGCGGCATTGCCATATCGACTTCTTCCTGCGGGGGGCAGTTTGGCAAAACCTCTCGACTCTGGGTTGAATAGGTTTTGATCCAATTGAAACCAAAGAAAAGACAAGTTATGCGGACTGTTATTGGTATAAGTCATGGTAACTGAGCCAGTAACGCTATTAAGGCTGTCGTTCAACTCTGCCTTGATTTGGTAATCTGCTCGGTTTTGCCAGTATCCCGATCCTGGTTCACCATTACCTGTGCGGATATGATTCCCGTATGATGCATAGAAAAGTGGGTTGAATAAGGCATTGGGGTCATACTTGCTGACCTGTTGATCCTGCCCCTGTGCAAATTGAAGGAGTAGGCTGAGGCATAAAAAAAGCGACAACTTTAATGAATGCATAAAATATTGATTGTTAGATGAATACTAAGTTTAATTAAAGTAAATAGTTAGGCTACTCAACTGCTTCTGTCCTTACTCAAACGCACACCTACCCTACCTTGAAAAGCGGATATGGGAGCATTATTTTTTAAAATGGCGATATCGGCATGTTGGGCAAATGTAAAGGTCGTGAATATTTTTGTCAAAATGCGTTCTGCCAGGTTCTCCAATAGATCTTCTGTATGGCTGAATTCTGTTTTGAGTAACTGAAAAACATCAGCATAATCTATGGTATCCGCAAGTGCCATGGGGTCTCCTGTAGCGTTGATGTCTATGGTTATATGAACGGTAAAATGGGTGCCGGTGACTTTTTCAAGTGGATGTACGCCATGGTAACCGAACAGTTTGATGTCTTGAAGGAGTATTTGCATCATCAGGATCCAAAAAAGAGGTAAGCGATAAAAATGGCAGTTAAAATACCTACCAAGTCTGCAAGCAACATGCTTAGAATGGCATATCGGGTATTTTTGATGCCAACGGATCCAAAATAAACGGCAACCACGTAAAATGTGGTGTCACTGCTACCCTGGAAAATGGCTGACAGGCGACCGGCAAAGGAATCAGCGCCATAGGTATTCATGGTATCAATCATCATTCCCCTGGCACCACTGCCGCTAAGTGGTTTCATCAATGCAGTGGGCAAGGCGTTTACAAATTGTGTATCCAATCCAGCCCAAGAGAAAGCGAGTTGGATATTGTCTGTCAGGAATGCAAATGCACCTGAAGTCCGGAGAACACTGATGGCTACGAGCATGGCAACGAGGTAAGGAATGATTTTGATGGCTACTTCAAACCCACCTTTTGCACCTTCTATGAAAGATTCGAAGACATTGATTTTCCGGTAAATGCCGCCAGCAAGGAATATCAGAAAAATAAGCAGTATCAGGCCGTTGCTTAGTCCGGTTGAAAAGGTTTCAATTTGCAATTGGTTCAAAAAAATCTTCAGGTAGGCAATGAGCAATCCTATGACTGCAGCAATGCCCATTATCCAAAATAAAACAACCGGTTGAAGCAGGTTGATCTTTTGCCTGATGGATACGATGATCAGTGCGGCTATTGTGGCTGCAGCGGTAGCAATCATACAGGGGATAAATATGTCAGTAGGATTGGCAGCAGGAGGATTCACAGATGCCCTCATGGCAATGATGCTGATGGGGATCAGTGTAAGTCCAGAAGCATGCAACACCAAAAACATAATTTGTGCATTACTGGCCCTTTCCTTGTCTGGATTAAGGGATTGCAAGCTGTCCATAGCTTTCAATCCAAATGGTGTGGCGGCGTTATCCAACCCCAATAGGTTGGCTGAAAAGTTCATCATCATGTGACCAAAAGCGGGATGCCTGTGCGGCACTTCTGGAAACAAGCGGCTGAAGAAAGGGGCAACAATCCTGGAAAGCAATCGAATGGCACCGGCATTCTCCCCTATTTTCATAAATCCTAGGAAAAGGGTCATGATGCCAATTAATTTGAAGGAGAGGTCTACACTGTCGCCTGCTGATTTGAATATACCTTCCGTAATGGTTTTAAAAATCAGTACATCCCCTGTAACAATGAATTTAACCAATGCGATGGCAAAGGCAATCATGAAAAAGAGGAACCAGATATAGTTCAGCGCCATTGTTGATATTTATTGTGAAATCAAAATCCGTTCTTCCTTTCCTTATCCCACCATTAGCAGTATCTTTGCAGCGCAAAAAAAATACAAAATGGCATTACAAGCAGGCATCGTAGGATTACCAAATGTAGGAAAATCAACCTTATTTAATGCATTGAGCAATGCAAAAGCCCAGGCTGCCAATTTTCCGTTTTGTACAATTGAACCGAATGTGGGTGTCATTACCGTTCCTGATGATCGCTTGGTGGCTTTGGAAAAAATAGTCAATCCCCAACGCGTTGTCCCTACAACAGTTGAAATTGTTGATATTGCAGGATTGGTTAAAGGTGCAAGTAAAGGTGAAGGATTGGGCAACCAGTTTCTTGGCAATATCAGGAGTACTGATGCCATTATACATGTCTTGAGATGTTTTGAGGATGATAATGTCATCCATGTGGATGGACAGGTCAATCCGGTTAGGGACAAAGAAGTAATTGACACGGAATTGCAGTTGAAAGATCTTGACAGTGTAGAGAAAAAATTGGCCAAGATTGAAAAAATGTCCAAAACCGGTGACCGGGATATCCTAAGAGGTATTGAAATCCTCAAATCACTTAAACTGCATCTGGAGCAAGGTAAAAACGCCAGGGCGTTCGAAGTCTCTGATGAGGAAAGAGAGAAGTTTATCTATGATATGTTCCTGCTTACGGTGAAACCTGTCATTTATGTTTGCAATGTGGATGAAAAGAGTGTTGTCAACGGCAACCGGTTTACTGAACTGGTTAAGGAGGCCGTCAAACATGAGCAAGCAGAGATCATGCTGGTCAGTGCCGCCATTGAAAGCGAAATTGCTGTGATGGAGAGTTATGACGACAGGCAGCTGTTTTTAAACGATTTGGGGCTTAGTGAAAGTGGCGTGGTCAGATTAATCCGATCAACATATAAAATCCTGAACCTTGCTACCTATTTTACTGCCGGTGTTCAGGAAGTCAGGGCCTGGACCATCACCAAAGGTATGTTGGCTCCACAAGCTGCCGGAGTAATCCACACTGATTTTGAAAAAGGTTTCATCCGCGCAGAAGTCATAGCTTATCAGGATTATGTTGCACTCGGTTCAGAAAACGCCTGTAAAGAAGCGGGTAAGATGGCAGTTCAGGGTAAAGATTATGTTGTGCAGGATGGTGATATCATGCATTTCAGATTTGCGGTATAATTCAGCCTGCATTTTCAAACAAAAAAAATCCGGAACATTCGTTCCGGATTTTTTTTACAACATCATTTGGTTTACTGAGGCATCAAAACTTGATCAATCTTGTGGTACACACCATTGATGGCATGCCTGTCAGAGGCGGTAATTTTGGAATAAATCGGATTCGCTGCTCCTTTTACACCCTGTGAGGCGCTGAAGGTCAGCAGGGGTGCTGTGGGTAGCGATGCAGAGAGCAATGAAGGAACAGGGGTGGCTGCTGTAGGCAGGTTTGCTGCGAAAGCCCTTGCCAAAACCAGATGGTATGCTACGATACCCCTTACGGTTGCTGCAGGCAATAGGGAAAAACTTGCAGGAGATTGAGGCAATCCCAGGAATGCAAACAGGTTCATAAAGGCCTGGTTTGTTGGTGCCATTACGGTGAAGTTAGCCAACGGGTTGGCCAGGAAATCCTGGAATTTGGATCCTGCTGGAACACCTGCGTCAGCAGCCAATACTGCTGCAACCAAATATTGCAAATCTGCATCTCTGGCCATGGTATCCAATAATACCCTGGATGGTGGATTGAGCATGGCAGCGGTAACGTGGATGGCACCATTGGCGGTATTCACATCGGGAGTTACTACTGGAATGTTGTTAACCCAAACATTTCCAGCCCTCCTCGAAGGGAAGTTGCTGAAGCGGACCAGAGGGCTTGTATTAGGAGCAGGGATTACAAAGGCGGTTGGCATTTGTACATTGGGGAAAGCGGTGGAAATGTCATTGGCCAGAATCTTCCTTCCCGGAACAATGTGGTATTGTACAATGCTGGTTACAGAGGCTGCTGGTAAGGCATTGATTACAGCCAATGAAATACCGGATGCGGTGAATGCTGCGTCACTTGGCGCGAATACGGTGAAGACATTGTTCTTATCTGATACTGCTGGCATCAGACCCGCTTTGGTAACTGCTGCTTTCAGTATAGAAAAATTGGTATTGGTATTGAGAATTTCACCAATGGTACTGCCAGCCTGAACGGGCTGAGCAATGGGCATGGCTTCCGGTACATTTTTGTTACAGGATGTAACACCAATTACAGCCAACAAGGCAACCGGCAGCACTGATTTCATTATGTTGCTCATTTTTTTCATGATTTTATTATTTTTCAGTGGTGTACTGGGTGTTTGACTAGAAGATATTATATCCGAATGAAACATAGTACAAACCGCCAATGGATGGATTAGCCAAAGCAGTTATGTAATATTGGTTCAACAAGTTATTGGCACCGAGCCTAACCACTGAACTGATTTTGGGTAATTTGTAGCTGATTTGTGCATCCAAAACCTGGTATGCAGGAACAACACCGTTCGCCAGATCACTCTGATAGTCGAACTCAGCTTGCCACCTGTAAACCATGTTGAAACCTACACGCTTATTTTTGCCCATACCATAGTTTCCGAAGGTCATGTTGCCACGGTATTTGGGGGCATTGAAATAAGTGATGAACCCATCTTGTACATCTCCCAATTGGTCAGAAGAAATATTACCATTAACAAAGAAACCTTTGGGTAACCTATACTCTAAAGAAACACCCCAACCATTTGTTTTAACCTTGGTAGGAGAATTGATGGGAACAGAAAGTACCCTACGCTTGGACGCAACCAATACATCAGCAGGATTTGGAGTGGCACTGATGGACTGAACCACAAGTACCCTGGTGATAAAATCTTGGTAGTTTCCTACATATGCGTACGCATCAAGCAATAATTTTGATTTGGCCAACAAACCACGGTATCCTACTTCAAAAGATTTAACAGCTTCAGGTTTGAAATCATCAAATTCCTGAACTTTCAATTGACCTGCAGTCAGCGCTGTCAAAGAATATACTGGATTCCCTTTGAAATTGTATCCTTCCAACATTTTCGGTACGCCACCAATCAGTGTTGCACCACCTACAGCCAGGTTGATGTACTGCTGCTGAGTTGATGGGAAACGATAGGCGGTTTGATAGGAGAACCTGAAATGGTTGTCTTTTGCAACACGCAATAAGGCAGTAGCCCTAGGGGTGAAACGACCTTTGAAATTGGAGTTCTTGTCGTAGCGACCTGAAACGGTGAATTTGATCAAATCGTTGGCAAATCCTTTAGAAGCTTGTGCGTAGGCGCCAAATTCATCAATTGGAATTTTTCCTGTAGAATCAGCAAATAAAGTACCCTGTGAATTGAGCAGGAACCTTCTGAAGTTACCTCCAACCAATACATCCATCACCCCTTTAGTCAAATGACTAAGGTTATATTGTCCCTCAATGGCGTACAAATTGGTTTTGTCCAACAGCAAACCACCACCTGCAGAAATGGGTCGGATTCTCACAGAATCATAAATCCTTTGGAATCGGGCAGTTCCAGCCACCGGCCTACCATTGTCTGCAGTAGATCTGGCGAAACTGTGTGCATTTTGGGTTGACAAACCATTGAGTAAACCACCCAAATAGGCTTGACCATATTCAGTGTACCACTGTAAGGATGGTTTCCAAGCTTCATTAAAGAGTCGTGTAGTAATAGTAGCATTATATGATTGTCCGGCATTCTCTTGAGTGGTATAAGCGCGAACCAACCAATTTTTGTGTTTCAGTTCAAGCTTATATTGACCCATCTTCAAATCAAGAAGTGAGTAACGGTCACTGCCAGTATAAACAGTGTTACCGGTACCCCAAAAACCAGAAAGAACAGCTTCAATGGAGTTGGTCAACTTGTAGTTGATTGATCCACCCATCTTAAAGTTGATGGTATTGGGGTTTGTTACTTCTTTCTCTGAATAACCTGTTCTTGACACTGGATTGGGCGATCCGGTTAAAGTGGAAATGTAGGGAGCAAGAAATGGTGCCTGTCCTGCAATGCCATTCAGTACCTGATTAAGATCAAGTGTTGTTTCATCACCATAAATGTTCAAGCCATCATAATTAGGGTCGGTTGCACGGTTACCTGGGATAATTTGACCCATCATGGCGCCAGACCTCATAACATTCCTGTTATCTGCGGCAAGCCAGTCTTTGGCCTGAATAAGTCCTGCTGTAAATTTGAAAGCCAATTTATCATTGACTTTTTTCGCCCAACGAACATCCCAGTTATAATAAGGTGCAGGATCACGGTATTTGCCATCAGTGTGCATAACACCATTTTTCATCTGGAATGACAAACCTTGGTATTTGAAAGGATCCTTGCTGTTGATCAACAAAGTACCGTTCATACCGCCCGGGCCATACAATGCAGAGGAAGCACCTTGCAGCAATTCCATACTTTCAACATCCAATTCACTTAAACCGACAATGCTACCTACCGAAAAGTTGAGTCCTGGAGCTTGGTTGTCCATTCCATCAACAATTTGTGTAAACCTAGTGTTTCCGCTACCGGCAAAACCGCGGGTGGTAACTGTTTTGAAAGTCAAACTGGATGCAACCATGTCAACACCTTTCAAGTTGGTGGCGATATCGAAATAATCTGCCGCAGGTGCATTTCTGATGGCTGCATTATTCACCCTTTCAATCGAAACTGGTGATTCAATGATTCTCGTAGGGGTTCTCGTAGCAGATACAACTACTTCCTCGCCTAGAGTTGAAGCTGGTTGAAGTTTTACTGAAGCCATTTCACCGGCATTTTGTACCTGGATTTCAGTGATCCCGTATCCTATCGACGAAAAAAGTACGGTAACAGGAAATTTTGTTCCGGCAGGAACTGACAATTTGAAATTGCCTTTTGCGTCTGTGAATGTTCCGTTTGAACTTCCTTTCAATGTGACAGACACAGAACCCAACATTTCACCACCCACAGCGTTTTGTACGCTGCCGGAAATGGTTACATTTTGAGCATTTACGATAGCCGGTAGCATCAATAATAACAATGCCACATAGCGAGCCAATCTTTTCATAAGCAGTAGTTTTGATCAAATTTTTAACAAAATAGGCATTGTTGCCCTGATAAAAAAATTTTGAAACAATTAAGCAGGTATAATGTTCACTGATTGAAAAATTGGCAGTCTCCCCCCTCCTCTCTAATTTAGCATTATGGAAAAGTTTGAATTACCCGGACAGACAGCTTTTTATTCAGGCAAGGTGAGAGACGTATATACCATTAATGACAAATTATTGGTTATGGTGGCAAGCGACAGGATATCTGCGTTTGATGTGATACTGCCCAGACCAATTCCATATAAAGGACAGGTTTTGAATCAAATAGCAGCTCATATGCTGCAAGCAACAGCGGGTATTTGTCCGAATTGGCTTATTTCCGTTCCAGCACCACAAGTTTCAATCGGTTACAAATGTGAACCCTTCAAAATTGAGATGGTGGTAAGGGGGAATCTGGTAGGTCATGCTTGGAGAACTTACCAATCAGGTCGTGTACTTTGTGGTGTAACCATGCCTGATGGCTTGAAGGAGAATGATTTTTTTCCTACTCCCCTCATCACCCCATCAACAAAGGCTTCAGAAGGTCATGATGAAGACATCAGTGAAGCTGAGATCATTGACAAGGAATTGGCCACTGCTGAAGAATGGTCTGTTTTAAAAGATTATACCCTTAGGTTATTTGAAAGAGGCAGGAAATTGGCCGCACAAAGGGGATTGATTCTTGCCGATACCAAATATGAATTCGGCAAACTCAACGGCAAAATCATGTTGATGGATGAAATCCATACACCAGACTCTTCACGCTATTTTATACTGGATGGATTTGAGGAGAGACAAAAGACAGGAGAACGTCAACAACAACTCAGTAAAGAATTTGTCAGGGAATGGCTCATGGCCAATGATTTCATGGGTAAACCCGGTCAAACTGTTCCTGCAATGTCCAATGAATGGCTTGAAACCATCTCCCAAAGGTATATTAACCTCTATGAATTGATTATTGGGGAGGCATTTGTTCCAGAACCATTGGATCAAACTGAATTGAAAGCCAAGATAACCTCAGCTTTGGAAAGTTTAGCCTAGTTATTCCCTACACTGATTTATGTAAAGACTCCATTCGGGCTTTGGATTTGTTGAAAATATTCCTGCCCATGTCTTTACCTTTTCTCAAAGTCTTTTGGGTGGCATCATCCAATTGGAGAACGTCACGGCATTCATTGCTGCAGCATCCTTTGTATTCAGCTTTGCATTGGTCACATTGGATAAAAAGCAGATGGCAACTGCTGTTGGCACAGTTCACATGTTGATCGCAAACTGCTCCACAAATATGACAGTTTGCTATGATATCATCCGTAATCCTTTCACCCAACCTTTCGTCAAAAACAAAATTCTTGCCAATGAAATGGTTTTCTATACCTTTTTCTCTTGTTTGGTTGACATAATTGATTATGCCTCCTTCAAGATGAAAAACATTTTTATACCCATTATGCAGCATCCAGGCGCTCGCTTTTTCACAGCGGATTCCTCCGGTGCAATACATGATGATGTTGCGTTCTTTTTCTTCCTGAAACATGGCAGCCGCCATGGGTAATTGATCCCTAAAAGTATCGCTGGGGATTTCCATAGCTGTTTTGAACCGGCCCACTTCATACTCATAGTGATTGCGCATGTCAATAACCAAAGTATGGGGATCCTTTACCATTTCATTAAACTCCATTGCATTGACATATTTTCCCTTGTTTTCCATAGAAAAACCAGGATCATCAATACCGTCTGCAACAATCTTTTTGCGCACTTTGATGTCAAGCACGTAAAAAGAATTATCTTTTTCCTCAACTGCTTTATTTAACCTTAACCCATCGAGTTGAGGATAATTGTAGATAAAGGCTTTCAAATCATTGAAATGGTCAACCGGGCAGCTTATTTGTGCATTAATCCCTTCTTCTGCCACATAAATCCTTCCGTATACCTTCCATTGGTTGAGTTGTTGGTACCAATTGTCCCTGAAACTTGCTGGGTTTGTAATTGGGAAATAGGCATAAAAAGACAAGGTATTTCTGACACAATTTTCTTGTGCCGCGCGAATTTTCAATTCCTTTCTGGAAATGCGGTTGTGTAATACAGGCATAGTACTGATTTTAATTCCTTTGAACTGGAAACCTGTTTGCAGGACAGGCAAAATCCAACAGTACAAAAGTAAAAAAAACCGATGAAAAGCACTCAATAATCAGCAAAGAGCGTAGAGAATCCTCTGATACCTATTTTGATTCCTCCGTAGTTGCGGCCATCCCGTCCCAATCCTTTTACATAGTCAATACGGAAAAGCTTGGCAACGTTATCAATTCCAACAAAAACCTCCTGATAATCAATACCCTTGATCAGGATAAGGTTTGCACCGGTCACCATCCTGAAATTGAGTTGTCTGACAATTGGAATTTTATTGGTCAACAGACCATTCAACTTATACTCTGTATGGAATACGCCAAAAACAGCATTACCATTAGAAAAGGCATAGAAAGGGGCAAGTTGAAAACTTTCAAAGTATGGAGCTGCTTTTCTGGTCAGGTTACCTGCATAATGGTGGAAATCCGGAACCTGTAAATTTTGAGATCGCCAAAATCCAGCAATTTGTGCTTTGTACCGCAACTCACCTGCCAGCTTCAAATTAATTTCACCCGTTACAGACAATTTCCATTTATCAAAATCAACATTCGACCCCCAAATACCCGGCAAGCCCTTATTGTATTGAAGTATGATAGCTGGTGCATTGGATATTCCACTTTGGGTTCCGTCAGGCAATTCAATGAAGCGTGCCCCCGGTTGGTATTTAATTCTCAATCCAGCATCCAGGGCTTTATGTGATGTCATCGCAGCTGATACAACTTCGGTTGGATAATTGGGAGAAAGATCAGCAATATCTTTGAACTTCCCCCATTGACCCGCCCCAACTGTATTTTGTAATGGTGTTCTGTTTTGGTAAGAAAGAATCAATTCTACTTCAACGCCATTACCTAACTTTTTTTCCTGACTGAATTGAAAAAAATCAGCCTGATACAACTTGATGTAGTTATTGCCTCCCAATAATGTTGCAAAAGTATTCATGACTTGGGGAATGGGATTGGCATTATTGAATTGAAAAATGCGTCTCCCCATAGACAAGCTCAGTTTATTCTGCTGTTTTTGACCATAGTTTAATTTTGTTGTGATAAACCCGGTTAGGTGACCATTGCTTTCACCGTAGCGCAATACAGGTGTGATGGAAATGCTTTTACGCTCCGATAATTTTTTTTCTAAAGTACCCGAGAATTGAAAATACAAACCTTCAATAGTGTTAAACCCAATTGATTTTAGCAATGGGTCATAAGTGTAACTCAGTTGTTTACTTCTTTTCAAAAGAGTTTGTCCGTTCAATGTAACCCCTAATACTGTGAGACGGTTTTGCAAGCGGTCCAGAGAGTCAAGATATGCAGGATTCTGCCTCTTTTGTTCCAGTGAATCTTTCTTGCGGAAATCAGCCAATTCTGCAGCCAATAGTGGTATAGGCCTTTGGGCCATCCAAAAACTGTCTGATCTCTTGGTAGAAGCTGGGTCATATTTGATTACAACATTGCTGAATTTAGTTGGTATTGAAGCCACATTCAAATCATAATTATCAAATACGGCACTGAAGTGACCTGCGGCCTTGAATCCCAATATGCTGACCTCAGGAAATATTTGTTGAGAACTTAAAAGCCAAATACCGCCTGATTGCGGCTTGTGCAATTGGATGATTTGTATCCTGTCGGCAAATTCAAGTTGCGAAGTCTTATTAAGTGTCAAATCAACTGCATGGATATTCCAGGTATTTTCAACAACTTCAATGTACCCATTGAATAAAGGCTCCCATTCCCGCTTGGGAAAAACCTGAATACGATTGATTAGGTAACCGTTTTCTGAAAATGCTCCAAGGTATTTATAGTTGTAGTATCCCAATGCACCATCTGCAATAGGAGAAACAAACCCTCGCGGATTAAAAGACTTGGGCAAATTGACAATGTTGTCATAAAAGGAAAGTAAAAATGGAGTGGCAAGACCTAGTCCATTTGTCTGACCACTTACCCTAGTTGAAAGGACTTTGATATTTGTCTTATCGGGTTGTTTGAAATGGATCTGAGATATGGATTCCGACAGAAAAATGATTTTTTGTTTGGATGTGTCTCCATCTTCAAAGTCTATTCGCTGACCCAGAATGCTTGCAGGAAAATCAATTGTCTTGATCATCCCCTTAATATAGGTTAGACAAGTGTACGAATCCACTTGTTGCTTATGAAATGGTCTTTGGGCAATGGCATTTCGGATAATAGAATAGGCGGGGTCTTCATTGCTTTTTTTAATGATAATTTCATTCAATGTCAATGTAATAGGTTTCAATACAAAATTGATCTCCACACTATCTCCATATACTTCTTTTGGCAATGATACATTTCCATATCCCACATGCTTGCAGGTGAAAACATAATTTCCGGGGTCCAAACGCAACACATACAATCCAAGATCGTTGGACATCGCTGTTCTATTGGTTTCTGCCGCTGAAATGGTTGCAAATGGAACAACTACGCCACGGTAATCAGTTATTTTACCATAAATGACTGTTGCTTTTGCCATTGAGTTGGCAACAACCAAAATGAATATTAAAATGATTCTTTCTGAAATTTTCCTTGACAAATTGGAAAATGAATTTACTTTTTAAATAACAGAATTAATGACCTTCCAGACAATGCAGCAGATGCTGCTGATAGGGAACTGATTGCTGCACTTATGGCGATCAATCCCAGCGGGGATTCCTCTTTCAAGATCATCATGGCAATTCTTTTTGCAAGAATATGATCATTACTGATACTTGTAAAATAGGTGTAGCATATAGTTGTAATGAATACACCTGCCAATACAGCAAAAAATGAACCGGCCAAGGATTGCTGCATAAAAAGCCCTATCAGTAACCCTGCAACAAATGCTGACCACCAGGGAAGAAACAAACCCAAGGAAAAATAAAGCATGCCCGAGAGTAAGGTGGAAATGATAAATTTCATGATTTGGTTGGTTTAGGCAGGGTTGATAGATAATTTCCATTTGAATTTACCCGATTTGATATCAGTTTCATCCATAATGAAAAGCTTGAAATATTCACCGTCCGTCCATGTACTGATAAAATAATCATAATATTTACTTCCTGGATTGCCACTCTGGCCTCCCGGATATACACCGTATGCAACTGTGGGAGTGGTTAATTCAACAACCATTCGCCAACTCGGACCATGATCATGTTGGGTGGCATTGATGATGCCACTACCACCGCCATTCATCAATCCTGAACGGGCAAAGGGCATTGCATTATTTTTTAGGAGATGATATACTGTTGTATTTTTGAATTTAGCCCATTTCATCCGGTCTTCAGATTCTAAGCTTTTCAGTTGCAAAGACGCATTTTTAAGCGCCTTTGTTACAAGGGCATTCAAGTTTTCCTTTTCAGGGGTATGGATATCATCGATAAAACGGAAAGCAGTATCCCGCCTCAATGCTTCCAATAAAACGAATTTTTCAGGCATCACAATCGGCTGTTGACCGGGGTTTAGTTCATCCCTAAATACCACGGCCTGCAATGAATCCCACCAATTGGTGAAGCAAACGACTGCCGTTTCATTGGGATTGTTTTGTAAATTCCAGCTTTCAACCAAAGAAACAAACCTTTTTTCATCAGCATCCAGCACTGTTCTGTCAACATAATTCAACAAAATGGGTCTGGCGAATTCAGCGAAAACATTGTAATTGTCGTTTTGCAATGCTTTCATATCGTCTACCGTCACATTGTACATGCTGGCAAGTTTCCTATTAATGGTGATGGGTCTATAGACTTCATATGTTCCAGGAATAAAGTAGGGATAGGTTGAGTCTGCTGCACGCTGATTGGCACTGCTCAAAAAACCTTCTACCGGATTGAAGCTGTGTGGATTTTCTTCAAAAGGAATGTAACCATTCCACAGGTAGGATGAGTCATATCCGGGCATTACAAAAAGCCCCTGATCTTTCCATCGTAACGGAAAAGTTGCTTGTTGTTGCAAGGCAATGTCACCTGATTTGGATGCAAAAATCATATTCTGTCCTGGGGCATTGAAATGGCTGATGGCTTCAACATAGTCCTGCACATTGTGGGCACGATTGAGCTGCAACCACATTTTTAGAATATTGGAGGAGTCATGGGCAACCCATTTTAAGGCATAGGCTTTATTTCCAGACAAGGCATGCTTGAATGAATGATCATAGGTGGTGGGACCAAATACCGTGTAGGGTACTGTATCAGACAGTGTCACGGCGTTTTTGATTTTGATTTTTTCAATTCTCCTATCCGCTTTTACCCATTCCCCATTGAAAAAATATTGCTCCCGCTTTTCATCTTTGAATCTGATCTCATAATAGTCTTTTACATCCCTGCCCGCATTGGTGAATCCAAATGCAATGCTGTCGTTGAATCCTATCACAACACCGGGAAGACCAGGAAAAGAAACTCCATAGGCATTATAATTTGGCGTGTGCAATTGGATCTCATACCAAATGGAAGGCAATGTCAAACCCAGGTGCGGGTCATTTGCCAATATTGGTTTACCACTTTTTGTCCTAGTTCCGGCTACTGCCCAGTTGTTGCTTCCATTAGCTGGATCCGGTTTGAAATCTTCTGTAAAGGCTATAGAATCTTTGCGGTTGAAATAAAGAGAATCAGCTGTAATGGGAGGGACCAATTGTGCAAGGGGTTGGTTGTACACTGTACCAGCAGGAATAACAGGATACAATGAGTCCGGTAATTGCCCATACAATATCCTGAAATTCTCTTCACCCAACAATTTTAGTGCATTGGTATATTCGAAGTCTTTGTCATATCCCGCAAGAGTGTTGGTCATTTGCTTGATAAACAAGGCTGATTTGAAATTTGTCCAATTCTCCGGTTTGTAACCCAATAACTTATATTCAACTGGCAAATCACTTGTATGTAATGTTTTGATATATGCATTAACCCCATTGGTGTAAGCATCCATGGCGGCTTTGGTTTGAGGGTCTTTTTCCATGGCAGCTAGTGCATTTTCTGCAGCATAGACCATTCCTATTCTGCGTTGATTCCTGTCGAATGTAATTGCTTTTTCCCCTACAATTTCACTTATTCTGCCCGCGGCTGCATGGGTCTGAAACTCCATCTGCCATAACCTGTGCTTGGCATGTAGGTAACCTTGAACAAAATAAGCGTCGTTTTCCTGCGCAGCGAAAACATGCGGCACCATTCGTTCATCCAGATAAACATCAACCGGTCCTGAAATACCTTTCAATTTCAAATTGCCGTTGAAATCGGCATCGACCGGCTCGGCATTCTGCCAAATTCCTTCTTGCATATTCAAAAAACTGCCTAATGGCAACGGAAGTATTTGAGTTGTTCCCAAAACAACATAGAGTGCTATGTTGAAAAGAATGGAGAAAACGAATACCATATATTTCATGGTATAAAATTATGACTAATTCATCATTTAAAATAAGCAAGCTCAGCAGAGAAGTCGAGCATAGGAAAACGTTGCGCCAACTCAATCGTTTTGGATTTGAATTTTGACATGAATTTTATATGCTCTTCAGAACCTGGGTGCATAACCTGATGACCTGTTGCTTGTGAAAGTAAGGCTGTTTCACGAATGAACTCTCGGGTTCTTCCATTCAGACACGCTGCTACAAATTTTTCCCATACATACCTGGTGGCCTGATAATTGGGATGGACCATGTCTTCAGCATAGAACCGGTAATCCCTGAGATCATCTACAACCAATTCGTAAGCCGGGAAATACAATACATCATGAAATGATGCCGTAATTTCGTCAACGCTGTGAAGGAGAATAGCTTTGCTCCTGTTGTTTTGGACAAATCCATCACGCAAATGTCTGACCGGACTAACAGTAAGAATTACTCGAATTTCAGGATTCAGTAGTTTCAGTGATTTGTAAAATGTTGAAAAGGAATCAATAATTGTTCTAGGAGAAAGCATTGATTTAACAAACATGTCGGCCGGTTGCTTATGACAATTGGCCACCACTGTTCCATCATGCAATGCATAAGTGTATGCCGAACCCCAGGTTATGAAAAGCCAATTACTTTTTTTAATGAATTCATGGGCATACGCCAAAGCATCATTCATGGCACAGATCGTTTCATCTTTTCCGGTTCCTGCCAGTGAAGAGTGAAAGGACCAATGCTTCCAAAGCCCCAAATGGTGGAACAAATCATCCCCAGTAATGGTTTTTTTATGGATATAATCCGTCAATGCCCGGAAAATGCTTAAGGGATTGAAAAGAACACCGTTGGGATTCTGTAGTGCACGAAATTTGGCTTTATGTAATCTCTCATGCATGTGTTCTGTAAAGCAAGAACCCATCAATAATATCCGGTCGGTAATATCAATTTTATCAGAAAATGGTGGTGGATCGAATTCAAGCCTGAAATCCATAGCTGCTTATTTAAATGCCGGATATCATTCTTTGTTTGGAAGACTCAAAAAGAATAATGCCTGCTGCCACACCAACATTGAAAGAATCGAAGGTCCCTTGCATGGGTATGGTGAACTTGATATCTGCGGCCTTGGAAATATAGGGTTGAATACCTTTGTCTTCACTACCCATAACGATACAGGCGGGTTGCCTAAAGTTGACATCAAACAATTTGACTGCGGAATTCATTTCAGCCGTAAAAACCTGGATGCCATTGAGGTGCAATGTATCAATAGCCTTTAGTAGGCTATTGACCCTACTCACCATAATTTGCTGTAAAGCACCAGCAGAGGATTTCAATGCTTCCTCATTCAAAGCTCCTATTCCTTTGTCAGGAATGATCATCAGCTGTGCACCGCAACAAAGCGCAGTTCTGGCAATTGCTCCAATATTGCGAACATCCGTAACACCATCAAGTATAACAAACAAGGGAACCTGGCCACCATTTACAACATGGTCTATACAATCCTGTAATTCATGGTACTGGATGATGCTGTTGATGCCGATGACACCTTGGTGATTGGCCCGTGTCATGTAATTCAGTTTTTCAGCAGGCACACTGTTGATCGGAATTTGCAGTTTTTGGGCAAGTTTTTTAATTTCATCGATACCTTCTCCTGAAGCATTTTTCTGGAGGAATATGCGTTCAAGTTGGATGGATTCTTTCAAGGCTTCCAGTACTGGCTGCCTGCCAATGATATTGCTTTGACTTTTTTTCATGCATTAACTTTTTTGCAGAGACAGTATTTTAGCATGTAAAATACCGGCTACCGTCATGGAATCAGTAATTTCATGGCTAATAACCATCTGATAGAGTTTCTCCAAAGGCAATTTAAAAACATCAAGCTTCTCTGTTTCCTCTGGATTTGAATGCCCCTGAATCAATCCTGTTGCAAGATACACCATTGCTAATTCATCAGTAACGGAATTAGACAAATGCATGGTAAGGATATGTTGCCAATTTTGCGCCTTCAATCCTGTTTCCTCAGACAATTCCCTTTGAGCAGATTCTAATGGATTAATATCCCATGCTCCCCCACCTTCTGGGATTTCTATGGAGTATTTTCCTAAGGTGAACCGATATTGTCCTACCATGTATACATTACCGTCATTATCCATAGGAATGATCCCAATGGCAATGTTTTTGAAATGGACTTTTCCATAGATGCCCTTATTTCCTGAAGGGTTGATTACATTATATTCTGTAACAGTTATCCAAGGATTGTCATATTGCACTGATGATGACAATTCGATCCAATTGTTTTCCTGATTGGACATAGGCTCCAAATGATGAACCCTCCGTAAGGGAGGGTTCAGTATAAAATTTACTTACTTGATTTTGAATGCGGCCTTGACTTTATCGATGTAGTCCAATTTCTCCCAGGTGAATAATTCAACCTCAAATGTTTGGGTTCCACCTCCTGGTTTGTCGAGTGTTTTGGTAACAATCTCATTTTTTCTACCCATGTGTCCGTATGCTGCAGTTTCCTGGTAAATTGGGTTGCGCAGTTTCAATCTTGTTTCAATGGCATAAGGCCTCATATCAAAAAGTGACTCCACTTTTTTGGCAATTTGTCCGTCAGTCATGTCAACTTTAGCTGTTCCATAAGTGTCAACAAAGATTCCCATGGGTTTTGCTACACCAATGGCGTAAGAGACCTGAACCAACATTTCATCAGCGATACCGGCTGCTACCATATTTTTGGCAATGTGCCTTGCTGCGTATGCTGCACTACGGTCAACTTTGGAAGGATCTTTTCCACTGAATGCACCACCACCATGAGCACCTTTACCACCATAGGTATCCACAATGATTTTCCTTCCTGTAAGTCCGGTATCACCATGTGGTCCGCCAATCACGAATTTGCCAGTTGGGTTGATATGGTAATTGATCTGATCATTGAAAAGCTTTTGGACATTTTTTTTGCACTTCGATTTTACTTTGGGTATGACGATGTTGATGATGTCATTCTTGATGGTATCCAACATTTTTTTTTCGTTTGTTGAAAAGTCATCATGCTGGGTTGACACAACGATGGTGTCTATTCGCAACGGCTTGTCGTTATCGTCATATTCAATGGTTACCTGGCTTTTGGCATCAGGCCTGAGATAAGGCATTTTGCTTTTTTTGTCCCTCCGGATTGCAGCCAGCTCGATGAGTATTTTATGAGCCAAATCCAAGGCAAGTGGCATGTAGTTTTCAGTCTCAGTGGTGGCATATCCAAACATCATACCTTGGTCGCCTGCTCCCTGATCTTCTTTCTTTTCCCTCTCCACTCCCCTGTTGATGTCATCAGATTGCTCGTGAATAGCAGACAAAATGCCGCATGAGTTGGCTTCAAACATGTATTCACTCTTGGTGTAGCCAATTTTGGCGATTACTCTGCGGGTGATTTTTTGAACATCCAAAGTACAATTGGCTTTGACTTCGCCAGCCAATACTACTTGACCGGTTGTCACCAATGTTTCACAGGCTACTTTTGCCATTGGGTCGAATGCCAGGAAATTGTCTATCAATGCATCTGAAATCTGATCTGCTACTTTATCAGGGTGTCCTTCTGATACGCTCTCTGAAGTGAAAAGGTAAGGCATGATTTTAAAGTTATGTGGGCAAATATAGTACCAAAAATCAAAGCTTGGAATAAATCACACGCAATTTAATCCTGTCTGAACTGTGATTTCCTCCCCCCAATACCACATTTCCCCTACTTAGGTTGTTGAGCGCAAATGTGATGAACAAATCCTCATACCTGAGGCTGAAAGGAGCAAACAATTTCAATTGCAGGTTAGGGTTATTTCGGGTAACGATACCCTGCAGATAACGGGTAATGTTCATTTTGTAAGCGGAAACCAAGTTGTTGTTGCGATCTGCGATGAATTTACGCTCGCCTCCAAATAAATAAGATTCAAACTTGCCGTTCAGGAAACCGTCTGAAAGGAACGGCAACAATCGCTTGCTGGCTGAATCCAACATCTCGAGATAAAGATATTCGGGGGTGGAAAATGTATTGGGTCTTCTTCCTGGCGTAGGAACCTCTTGCATAGATAATTCTGCCAAGTGAATGATTACATTACCCTTTTTCTGCTTGAATTCATCGAGGCCAGGAATCTTTAACAGGGAATAAGTCCCCGGATCTGCTTGTAAATAAAGCAGACTGTCGCCACGGGGTTTCAATCCCAAGTGACCGGTTGCCTCGCTGCCATTGTATGCCCTTACGATATTGTTTACACCAGCACCACCATTCAACGTATTGAAAGTGAAGTCTTTATGGGTTGTATCTATTTTACCTGTTTTGGTATACTTATAGTATAACCTGAGGTAAGTGGCAGTGTCACTCATGGCAAAGCTCATGAGTGCATTGGCCTGTGTACCAGATGTTTGCGGAACAATGGCAAAGCCTTTCAGGAAATCACGGTAAAGTGAATCATTTCTAAATGGACTGCCTGCGGCAGTATCAAATGACAACAAAGAACGACCAAAGGAACTATTCAGTTTGATACGCAATTGACGGTCTATGTTCTGCTTGAATAAATAGAGTGAGTCATTCAATATGGAAGGGGCAAATGTTTTGCTACCCAATAATTCCCCATAGCGAACCGATTTCCCGGTATTGTACACAGAGTCATTCGCTAGCAATTCAGTTATCCGGTGAACATTGATGCTTTGCAGGGCATTGGTATCACCAAAAGTATTTGTCCAACGCAGACAAAGTACAGCAGAATCCAGCACCAGGCTATCTGCTATTGTTTCAAAAGCAAATGGATAGGAATCCGGTTTCAATTCGAAAAATATCGATGCTGTGGTTTTGCCGAATTGCGGATCATTGGAAATATGTCCCAATACGAACTGACCTACATTTCCATTGACATCCCTACCCAGCTTAGGCAAAAGGGAGTCAGGGGTAAGAAACGTTGACGCACTGACTTCGAACGTTGTATCGAAAGTTATGATATTGTCAATTGCAGGCAACAGATCGGCACCAATATCGGTACTTTTGATTTTAGTACAACCGAAAAGGATGGCCAGAAGGGCAATTGGTAAGGATTTCTGCATCAAAAATCGATATCTCACGTATTTCTTTTTTCTTTTTACCCGGAATGGAATTACTTATTTGCAAGGTCGCTATACAATTGTAAATACTCTGTTAAATCCGAATCTGGATTGTAGGGTATCACTTTTTTACCTTTGACTTTGGAAAATGTATCAGTCAGGCTTTTTTGAACCTGATCATCTCCAAAAGAGATGGCATCTGCATAAAAGGCCCCTCCGTGCATCATGGCATCGTTATCATTTCCTTTGTATGGTTCCATTTCCTTTTCCTTGATTGCAGCATTAATCATGCATAATTTTTGGAAGTCTGCACCGAGCTGCTCATCAAAAGTATGTTGGCCAATGGTAAAAAGCACTTTGGAATTGCTGAAAACAGGCTCTTTTTTATAAGCTGTTTTCAGAAATAGAGGAATTAATCCAGTCATCCAACCTGAACAATGGATGACATCCGGAGGCCAACCGAATTTTTTGACTGTTTCGAGCGCACCTTTACAAAAGAATATTGACCTGATGCCATTGTCGTCAAACCATTCTTCATTTTCACCGTTAAATACAAACTTGCGTTTGAACATGTCTTCATTATCCAGAAAATATACTTGCAGCCTTGCATTGGGCAGGGAAGCAACTTTGATTTGCAGTGGATAATCATCATTTTCAATGGCAATATTGATACCAGACAAGCGGACCACTTCATGCAAACGATGGCGTCTTTCATTGATAGTTCCGAATCTGGGCATAATGCACCTGATTTCGTAACCTCCATCGTTGGCTTTGATTGCCAATTTGTTCACAATCTCAGAGAACTCAGTGAGTTCGAGATAGGGTGACATTTCATTGGCGATAAATAAAATTCTTTTTTTGCTTACCATGCTAAGTGTTGATGGAAGTTTGATTTCTGCGCAAAAATACGAAAATTATCTGATTTGGCTACCTTTACCCCACTTACGCGTCAGCATATGGCCCCAAAATGGTTAAAATCCACCCTCCAGTTACTCTTTTTTTTGTCCTTGGGCATTCTTTTGATTTGGTATTCCGTCCGTTCATTTTCTGACGAGGAAATAGAAAAGGTTCAGGAGTTGATATGGAATGTTGATACCTTGACCGTTATCAATTGCATATTCATTTTGCTTTTAAGTCATTTCATTAGGGCACTCCGGTGGCGAATGCTGATTGAGCCGCTTGGCAAAACCCCGATATTATTAAATACTTTTTATGCCGTTTTGAATGGATTTTTTTTCAACCTCCTCTTTCCCAGGTTGGGAGAAGTCATGAAATGCAGCCTTCTGGGGAAATATGAAAAAATTCCGGTAGATAAGCTTTTGGGTACCATGTTTGCAGAACGGGTAATTGATCTCTGTTGCTTGATTATTGTTATCGTGCTTACCATCTTCACCCAACTCAATGTGGTTGGGGATTATTCCCGTGAACTGTGGCATTCCTTGTCAATCAAGCTTCAATCTTCAACAAACCTGATCCTTATAATTCTTGCTGGCTCAGTAGTATTTGTTTTTTTGTTTTATAAATCACTGAATAACAGTAATTTAAAATGGGTTATTAAAATAAAAACTTTAGCAAAAGGGCTTCTTGAGGGGCTGCTTTCTGTGAGGAGAATCAATAATCCATTTCTATTTGTATTATATACTATAACCATTTGGTTTCTCTATTTGGCCAGTATACGTGTAGGGTTTGTTGCCATGCAGACACTTTCCATGCTTGGCTGGGTACCCTCTCTGACGATTCTTACTTTTGGCAGTTTCGCCATGATTGCCACCCAAGGCGGTATTGGAGCCTACCAATTGGCCGTACAAAAGACTTTGGGATTATATGGCATCAATGAATTGGCAGGACTAGCCTTTGGCTGGTTGCTTTGGTCTGTCCAAACCATCCTCATGTTGGTTACCGGTCCACTTTCACTTTTATTGTTGTACTTGCAAAACAGAAAACCAGACTCCCAAACCTGACTGAATCAATTATTGTGTCTTTTTTATGATGTAAACCGATCATTTGGAGCAATTCATTGTATAAATTGTATTTGAAAATTGTTGTTATGAAAATAAACGCTATCCTATTTTGTCTATCATGTTACATCTTTTTTGCCACACACAATATCCAAGCCCAATCATCGGCGTCCTATTCAGGCAAAGATTGGCATCTGGCCGATTTGAAGGAAAATGGTGTATATGGAATCAGTTTGGAAAAGGCATATCAGGAGTTGCTGAAGGGTAAAACCCCGAAAAAAAAGGT
>JBDLUN010000168.1:0-7217 GCA_039805245.1 Bacteroidota bacterium | reverse complement strand
GGTCGCCCCTGGATGAGTGTTGCCTGTCAGGGTTTGGGAGCGAGTGTCTGGTTTCCCTGCAAAGACCACCAGAGTGATGAGCCCGAAATGGGTGCTACCCTGAAGATCAGCGTAGCCGACTCCTTGGTTGCTGTAGGCAATGGCCGGCTGAAAGGAAAACATGTTTATGAACCCGGAAAAACAGCTTGGGAATGGGAGGTCAAAAACCCCATTAACAATTACAATATCATCCCTTATATCGGGAAATATGTCCGCTTTTCAGAACAATATGCTGGTGAAAAAGGAACACTTGATTGTGATTACTGGGTGTTGGACTACGAACTTGAAGCCGCAAAGAAACAATTCACACAAGTGAAACCGATGCTGCAGGCCTTTGAGCATTGGTTTGGTCCCTACCCTTTTTATGAGGATGGATTTAAGCTGGTGCAGTCGCCCCACCTGGGCATGGAACACCAGAGTGCTGTTGCCTATGGCAATGGATTCCAGAATGGCTATAGGGGCCGGGATTTATCCGGCAGCGGCTGGGGTTTGAAATGGGATTTCATCATTGTGCATGAAAGCGGTCACGAATGGTTTGGCAATAACATCACCACCAAAGATCTTGCCGACATGTGGTTACATGAAGGTTTCACCAATTACTCCGAAACCATTTTCACTAACCACCATTATGGGAAGGAAGCCGGTGATGCCTATGTGCAGGGCACCAGGAAACTCATCCAAAACGACATCCCGGTTATCGGCAAATATGGTGTCAATGAGGAAGGCTCTGGAGACATGTATTACAAGGGGGGAAATCTCGTGCATTTCATCAGACAGTTGTTTGATGATGACGAGCAATTCCGCTTGGCTTTAAGGAAGATGAATGCTGAATTTTACCACCAGACCATCAGTTCAAACAATGTAGAGCATTTCTGGAGTATACAGCTCAAGAAGGATTTGAGACCCCTATTCGACCAATACCTGCGCACCACCCAGATTCCGACGTTGGAAGTCAAACAGGAAAAAAACAAATGGTATTACCGTTGGGCGGATTGCATCCCCACTTTCAACATACCTGTGCGGGTTTGGGCAGATGGCAAACCACTTTGGATTTCACCAGATTCCCGTTGGAAGCCATTGGAAAGCAAGGGCCAAATTGTGGAACTGACAGCCGACAAGAATTTTTATGTGGGGTTCAGGATATTGAAATAAATTCGGCTGATGGGAAAGTACCGGAAGAGTTTGTGGGGAATATTGTGTCTGATGCTATGTGGATGTGGCTTCGAAAATGAAAGGGTCATATCAGACACTTCAATGGATTTGACCAACGAAAAGGATGCCCAAAAAATCCTTGCCCTCTCCAAGGCTGATTACAATACCGTTTCCGAGTTGGATTCCACCACCCTCGCATTGTTGAATAAACAACAATCATTAACCCAACGATTTAAGTGGGATTCCGCGGCAAAGATTACATTGGCGTTGGTTGAATATGCCGGTCCGCGTGGGGACACCCTTGTTTGCGCCAAATCACTGACTTTGCTCCATGAATTTCAAGACAAATCCTTCAACAACAAAATCAGGCCCTATATGGAAGGCGCCATCCGCAGTTGTCTGCGGGTGGGCTGGAAAAAAGATGCCATCATCTTGCAAACCAGGCTGGCTGCCATGCAATCGAATTTGGGTAGCTATGATTCCGCCAATGCACTTTTATTCAAGTGCCTCGAACAGGCAGAAGCCATGCAGGAAAAAGCCTTGTTAGCGCCTATCTACAGCGGTCTGGCCAACAATTTTGATTACGGCAATGATACCCTCAAAACTGAATTGTATTTCAGTAAGGCATTAACGCTGGCCCGAGAGCTCAATGACTCGGTGTTACTCACTCGCGCCAACCATGATTGGGCATTGTTCCGGTACAACTACAAGCGAGACAGCTCCTTATTTTTTTATCAACAGGCACTGCAGTATTTGAATCCCGGCACTCCCCCATTATTGCGCATCCGATTGCATTACAACATGGCTTTGTTGCATTTTGACCAAAAAGCATATGACCAAGCGAATGCGTTTTTCACTTCCATGTTGAATGAATGTGTTAAGAAGGGATACCGGGAAGGAGAGGCCGTGGCATACAAGGCATTTGGTTTTTTGAATCGGGAAACCGGAAAGCTCCCTTCGGCAGTTTCTGCTCTTGAAAAATCGATCTAGATTGCAGACAGCATCCATGACAATTACCTGAAGCTTCAGGCACTGTATGAATTGCAATGGAGCCACGAAGACGCCAAGCATTTCAAGGAGGCTTTGCAAACATCCAATACTATCCGGGAGTTGACCAATATAATTCTGAAAGATGAAAAAACGGCAGAAATACAAGCCTTGGAGATCGCCTATCAATCCAAGGAAAGATCACTGGAAAATAACCTGCTGAAAAAGGAGATCAGGTCTGGAAACATCCTTTTGGCTGGCAGTTTGCTCTTGTCGGGATTGCTGGTGGGATTTCTGCTGCTGCTCAGGCAGCGCAACCGTATTTTGCATGAGCGGAACCTTTCGCAAAACAAGATCATGGAGGGATACCGGGAGTCCTTGATGCAACAAAAAGCACCTCCGGTGAATCAGCAAAACAGGAGGGAAACAGACAATGCAGAAAATAATAACATCTGGGAGAAAATCCACCAATACATGGATACGCATGCCCCCTACCTCAATCCCAAAATCAGGGCAGAGGATTTTGCAGAAGCCATCCAGATTCCTTACCGGAAATTTTCGGCCCTAATCAACCAGACCGAAGGTCAAAACTTTTCAAGTTTGGTGAACGGTTATCGGGTGAAAAAAGCCCGACAATTGCTCGAAGATGATAGCCTGCAACATATCAAGACTGAAACCTTGGGTGAAATGGCCGGTTTTGGTACCAGACAAAGCTTTACTTCCATTTTTGAAAAAACAGTTGGTGTTACCCCGAGTCTCTACAGGGAGCAGATCAGAAAAGAGGACCCAGCTGCCTCATAATCTTAACGACCTGGTTTTCAATGTCAATTTTTATGCAGCAGTTTTTTTTACATGCAGAAATTTTGCATTATACACTCTTTTTGTCAAATCGTATTTCCTCAACTGACATGCCGGTATTTTCTTTGGAGCAACTGAAAATACAGCAGCATGCAGTCATCTATTTCCTTAAGAAAGAATTCCAAACTTTTTCTTCTAGATCCGGTTTTCAAATCCATCCTGATTATCGGATGCTGGGCGCTTGGTATGGGTTTGAACCAACAAGTGCAGGCACAGGCAGGCGGATATGACCTGAATTTTGGCAACCAAGGTAAATTGGTTTTCAACCTAGGTCAGGACTCCTTGGTCAAATCATTACCCAATGCGGATGGTTCCTTGATTTTGGTAACCAAGAAACAGATTTACAAATTCAATGCCGATGGGAGTACGGACCTCAATTTTGGTACTGCAGCTAACGGACTGGGTAAGGCCATGGTGCCAGGCTATTTTCAAAATCAGGGCTATTATGCTGATGCCATCATTAATGATGATGGCGGTATTGTGGCTTTTATGGGACTCACCATGGAATTTGAACCTGAAACCGGCGTATTGCCTGGATCGCTGGCTGCCTACTTCAAATCCAATGGCACCATTGATTCTGCAAAGAAGTCGCTAAGTGGTACCATCAATTATCCAGGAATTATTAGCCTGGAAAACTTGAACAATTATCCCCGACAAATGATTAAGTATCAAAACGGCTTTTCTTATTCTAATGTTTCTACAGAAGGCGGAACCATACGAAATTATGGATCTGGAGGCGGTTTAGCAACTTTTTTAGTTTTTGGTTATAACACAACATTTAATACTCTTGTCCCCAACCCATTGAGCCGTTTTGATATTTGCCAACAATATGATGCCTTAAACAGAAGAATAGTTGTAAGAACTGAGCCTCTGGATAATCTCATCAACGGCATTCACTTGCTCATCAACAGGTTTAATACAAACAACACGCCAGATCTTACTTTCGGCATCAGCGGAACGTTTAACACAAGACACTTAGGATTTGTATTAAGCTCCAAATATTTATCCAACCCACGCAACTTCATCATCCAAAGCGATAACAAACTGCTGTTCCACGACTCTCAGTTGATCAACGGCGTGTATAGTGGTATAGTTGTTCGACTAAACCCTTCTGGACAAGAGTCGTTCGATGACAATTTTGGAACAGCTGGAAAGGTAGTTTTTGAAAATACCCGGATTGACAACATGACCTTACAGTCGGATGGTAAAATCATTGTTTCCGGCACCAGGGATGGCCAGGTGATTTTGGCGAGGCTCCTTGACAACGGTACATTAGATCCCAGCTTTGGCAATGCCGGCATTTTTACAACAGGTATTTTAGCCAATAGCAGGCACTTGTTTAATGATGCACAAGATAATATTTACCAAACAGCTGTAGGAACTGAAGCCGGCACCGGCAACTTGGTCGTTACCGTTTCAAAACACAAAAATACTCCCCTGCCCGGATTTCAGAGCACCAGCTGGTTGTCGCCAAACCAAAGCTCATTGACCCTGAGGGCCAAATTGCTGCCTGATGATGGAAACCCCATCAGCGAACGTGGAATCATTTATGCACCTTCATCCGTCAATACCAATCCGGAAATCGGCGGTGCCGGTGTTATACAAATCCCCATTACGTCTACCGGACTGTCTTTGAAAACAACCGTCAGCGGACTCCTCCCCAATACTGCCTACCATTTCAGGGGATATGCCATCAATGACAATGGCACAGGGTACAGCCGGGTAGACTCTGCCACTACCAACAGGGAACCCGGAATATCTAACCCTGAGCGGTCGGTTACCCTCAAGGCAATATTCAGACCTGGTTTCGACCAGGCAGATTCACTCTTATCCATACAAGTGATTGGCAAACTGTTTCAGCCAGACTCGAAGTTTACCTTGAAACTTATGCCTGAGAACACCGCACTTGGCGGCGGAATGGTAGGCGCCGACAGCCTGGTAAACAAAATCATCAACCTTCCCGCGGGGTTATCTGCAGGGGTTAAAAATGTCATTTTGAGTGCATTGGATTACCAGGGAGAACCCTTTACCCTACAATCAACTTTCACGATCAATGCCGATGGCGTAGTGGTTTCGAAAGAAGACGCCACCTTTATTTCAGCACCGGAGAACCAAACCCTGGTAGGCATTTTTACAGCTACCAATGCAGACCAAAACGCTCAGCAGACGAGTCTGAATTTTACAGGAAGCCATTTCATAAGTTTTTTCGGTTATGACAATTTATCGGGTACCATGCGTTATTTGAATGCCCCTGACCGGGAACAACCCTTTGTGACAAGAGGACCGATTACCATAAACCTGCAAGCCATTGATGATGGGGGCTTCCCACAAAGCTTGAACCAAAAAATCGTGGTTCAGGTGCAAAATGTTCTTGAAAAAGCTGTTGTAAACAATCCCGGAATCAGAGCCAGGGGAACAACAGCTAGCATGCAGGCCACAGCTGCCCATGATGGTGGTGGTGGAGCCATCACCCAAAGGGGTATTGTGCTTGCACCCTATGCCAATGATCCAGCTCCTTCAGTTGATCTAAATGGCAGTCAAAAAATCTTTGCAGGATCAGGCACTGGAACTTTCAAAGGATCAGTTGCGCAGCTTCAGCCAAATACGCTTTATGCCTTCAGGGGCTATGCCATCAACTTAGAGGGCATCAGTTATACAGAGCCGTTGCAATTCACCACCGGTGAAGACAATAACCTGCCTTTTATCAGCTACGACAGTGGGCAGGCGATGGTTACCAGAAAAACAATCACACCAATCTTGCCGGATGTATCAGGAACAGCCATACCAGCAGGCCGTTTCCGGTCTGTAGAACATCTCGCCGGAGCCACCGGTGCCACCAGCACCAATGGAACTGCAGATGGGAGCCTGACCACTGCACGTTTCAACGGCCCCATGGGCATGGCCAAAGATGCCAACGGTAACTTGTATGTGGCAGATAGGGATAACCACACTATCCGTATGATTACCGCGGGGGGTACCGTTTCCACTATTGCTGGTTTAGCTGGCAGTTCAGGAAGCACCGATGGTACAGGCAGTCTTGCACGCTTCAACAACCCAGAAGACCTTGTTTTATCTCCAGATGAAAGTTTCCTCCTCGTCAGTGACCGGAACAACCACCGCATCCGCAAAATCACCCTACCGGCCTATGTGGTAAGCACCGTTGCAGGTAATGGTACCGCTTCAGGAAACGATAATTTGGTCCATGCCGATCAAGGCACCTTGAACGGCCCCTCCGGCATCACCATGGATGCCAGTGCAACTGCTTATTTTGTAGACAATGGCGGCAATAAAATCAGAAAAATAGTACCCAATACTAACAGTGCAAGCAATGTATCACTGCACTATGATGGTGCCGACTATGTAGAGATCGGCGGTACTGACGACCTCAATTTTACCAATGCCATGACCGTTGAAGCCTGGTTCAAAGTGGACCGTTTCGACAAACAATGGCAAACCATCGTCTCCAAAGGCGATAACTCCTGGAGACTGTCGCGTTCCCAGAACGGCAATAACCTTGAATTTTTTGCCACCCGTGTTGGTGGAGCCAACTTTGGTGTAGGCGGAAGCCGGAATGTCAACGACGGCAAGTGGCATCATGTAGCTGGGGTATTCAATGGTACCTCCATACAATTGTATGTGGATGGGGTGTTGGACGGACAAACCACCGGTGCTTCCATAGCCATTCAGTCTTCCACTTTTAAAGCAGCTATCGGACACAATACCCAGCAGTTGGACCGCAAATGGGCTGGCAATATCGACGAAGTAAGGATATGGGGAGTGGCCAGGACTGCAGATGAGATTGTTGCCAACATGTACAATAGCTTAACAGGTAACGAAACTAACTTGTCGGCCTACTATACTTTCAACCAAGGAACACCCAATGGTACCAACAGTACAGAGCTGACTCTCTCGAACCTGGCCAATAATGCCAATACGGCACTGAACGGTGTATTGACAGGTTTTGCGCTCACCGGAACCACTTCAAACTGGACCACTGGCTATGCGGCAGGAAACTACCGCCTTAGCACCTTTGCGGGTACAGGAACCTCCGGAAACACCAATGGTGCGGCCTTGACGGCCACCTTCAATGGCCCCCAAGATCTTGCTTTTAACAATTCCGGTGCCTTGTATATTGTGGAATCTAACAGCCATCGCCTCAGGAAGCTGGTCAATGGCCAAGT
>JBDLUN010000167.1:0-3099 GCA_039805245.1 Bacteroidota bacterium | reverse complement strand
AAAGGTTATGAGCGGGATTATATCCGATCCATTTGGCGTTACCGGGATTGGCTCATCAAGGCTTTCAATCAGGATATGCCGTATAACCAATTCATCACCGAACAGATTGCAGGTGACCTTATGCCCGAAGCAACGGATGAACAACTGATTGCCACTGCATTCCACAGGAATACCATGACCAATGACGAAGGTGGAACGGATAATGAAGAGTTCAGGACTGCGGCCATCATTGACAGGGTCAATACCACATGGGAAACACTCATGGGAACCAGTTTTGCCTGCGTGCAATGCCACAGCCACCCCTATGACCCCTTCAAACATGAAGATTATTACAAATTCATGGCCTATTTCAACAATTCACGTGATGAAGACACTTACGATGAATATCCCCTGTTGCGGGAATTCAGGAATTCAAGTGCTTTACAATATGATTCATTGACACAATGGTTATCCACCAAATTGCCTTCACCAGAACACCAGCGGTTTTATAAACAATTGATTCGAACGGGACATTCTTGTGTGAACAGCATACAAGCTGATTCGCTGGTCAATGCTGCATTGGAAGACACCAAATTCCTGCGTTTGAGAAAAAATGCATTGGCAAGGTTCAAGCAGATGGATTTCAACGGATATAAAGAGTTGATTATCCGGTACAGATCCCCAATAGACAAAGGAAAGCTCACCATCCATGCCGATAACCTTCAAACGCAACCCATTGCATCAGCTTCTATCAACAAAACCACAGGTGGTTGGCAATTGGTCAGCATTCCTGTCAGTGATAATTTTTCAGGGGCACACGACCTTTTCTTTTCCTATAGTAGTCCGCTCTTGAAAGATGAAAATGATAATGGGATTGTCATCGATTGGTTTACGGCCACTCCTGGCTTTCCTGAAAAACAATCTGATGAAGGCAAATATTATTATGCCCTCTTCAATGGGCTTCTCAATAACCCGGATGCAGAAAGAACCCCCATCATGTTGGATAACCCACCTTATATGAAAAGGAAAACCTATGTTTTCGAAAGGGGAAATTGGCTGCTCAAAACTAAAGAAGTTGAACCTGGTTTGCCTGAAATTTTCGGTAGCCAAACATCAGCACAGTCCCAAAACAGGCTCCAACTGGCCCAGTGGATGACCGACAAAAACAATCCGCTGACGGCCAGAACCATGGTGAACCGCCTATGGGAGCAATTATTCGGACAAGGTTTGGTTGAAACGTTGGAAGATCTTGGCTCTCAGGGTGCATCACCAACACACAAAGAGCTGCTTGATTACCTGGCATACAGCTTCATGTATGATGATAATTGGCGTGTCAAGAAAATCCTGAAACGCATCGTAACCTCTGAGACCTATAAACAGAGTTCAGTAGTTGACAAGGATGCCATGAAAAAGGATCCTTTGAACAAATACTATGCCCGTGCCCCACGGGTAAGGCTTTCAGCAGAACAAATCAGGGATCAGGCGCTGGCCATTTGCGGCACCCTAAGTAACAAAATGTATGGCCCAAGTGTTATGCCCTTTCAACCGGAAGGCATCTGGAAATCTCCATATGATGAACGGAAATGGATCCAAAGCCAGGGTGAGGATCAATACAGAAGATCCATATATACCTATTGGAAACGGACTTCCCCCTACCCTTCCATGGTCAATTTTGACGGTACGGCGAGAGAAGTATGCCTTACTCGTCGCATCAGAACCAACACGCCGCTACAGGCACTTACCATCTTGAATGACTCAACCTATTGGGACCTATCTGTAAAGCTGGCAAAAGGTATCCTACAGGATAAAAATGCAAACGTACAGCAATGCATCAGCAAGGCCTACGCATTGGCAACCGGTCAGCCGATATCAACCACCAAAATAAAAGTCTTGGATGATTTGTATAACCAAAGTCTCCAAAAACTCGGTAATGACCAAGTAAAGATCAACAAGATGATGTCAGACAGCATCTTCAAAAATGAATACAAGCAATTGGCTGCCATGTCGATGGTAACCAACACTATTTTGAACCTTGATGAGGTTATCACCAAAAATTAATGCACAATGTCTGGGAATAATTTATTTAACGAAGCCAAAACCATTCACCACAGTTTCAACACCAGAAGGCATTTCCTTGCCCAATGCAAAACAGGTATGGGATTGATGGCATTGGGATCCTTATTAGACAGTTGCAACTTGTTTGGAGGTAGTGATTCCAATCAGGTAAATCACAACAATCCGCTTCAGCCTAAGGCCCCGCATTTTCAGGGGAAAGCCAAATCAGTTATTTTCCTGCACATGGCCGGAGCACCCTCCCAGCTTGAGATGTTCGATTACAAACCGGAACTTCAAAAAATGGATGGTCTGGATTGTCCGGATTCATTCATACAAGGAAAGAAATTCGCTTTTATCCGTGGTGTTCCCAAACTTTTAGGCCCTCAGGCCAAGTTCAGCCAGCAGGGGGAAAGCGGATTGTGGTTGTCTGACAACCTCCCCCATTTCAGCCAGGTCATTGATGATGTCAGCATTTTAAAAGCTGTCAATACCGACCAGTTCAACCATGCACCGGCACAATTGCTGATGCATTGTGGATCAGCGAGACTGGGTAGACCGAGCATGGGCTCTTGGGTAACTTATGGACTGGGGTCGGAGAACAGCAATCTTCCTGGATTTGTTGTGCTCACCTCCGGTGGCCGAAACCCAGATTCCGGTAAAAGTGTATGGGGTAGCGGATTTTTACCATCAGTCTACCAAGGTGTTCAATGCCGCTCAGAAGGAGATCCCGTATTGTTCCTGAAAGATCCTAATGGATTCGACAGGGATATGAGAAAGTCTTCCATCGAAGCCATCAACAAGATTAATGAATTAGCATACCAAGAGTACCAGGATCCTGAAATACTGTCGAGGATTGCCCAATATGAAATGGCATTCAAAATGCAAATCACCGTTCCGGATGTTATGAATATCGCGGATGAGCCCGCCTATATCCACGAGATGTATGGAACCGAGCCAGGAAAAGAGTCCTTTGCCAACAACGCATTGCTCGCGAGAAAACTTGTTGAAAAGGGCGTGAGGTTTGTGCAATTGTTCGATTGGGGATGGGATAGCCATGGGACCGAT
>JBDLUN010000166.1:0-2990 GCA_039805245.1 Bacteroidota bacterium | reverse complement strand
CCAGCTTCAAAAATTGCTTTCCAAATTGTTGCTGCCGCATCGCCTTCATTTTCAAAATAGATCTCCACACCACCGGCTCCTGTATAACCTGTAGCACTGATCAGCACATTGTCTATACTGGCAAAGCGGCCTTTGACAAAAGTGTAGTATTTCAGGTTAAGTATATCCATGTCGGTCAGCGGCTGCAGTATCCGGGTGGCCTGGGGTCCCTGAACCGCCAGCAAACAGGTTTTGTCTGAAATGTTGTGCATCTCCACATCACCGGCATTGAATTGCCTGATCCAATCCCAGTCTTTTTCAATATTGGATGCATTGACCACCAACATATACACTTTACCAGGGTCGATGCAATAAACGAGCATGTCATCCACAATACCACCATTTTGGTTGGTCAGGCAGCTGTATTGCGCCTGGCCCTGTGCCAATTTGGAAGCATCATTGGAACTGACCTGTTGGATGAGTGGAAGCGCCCCTTCACCCTTGAGTATGAATTCACCCATGTGGCTGACATCAAAAACACCCGCATTGTTCCGAACGGCATGGTGTTCATCATTGATGCCTGAGTAGGATATGGGCATGTTGTAACCTGCAAATTCAGCCATTTTGGCGCCTAATGCAACATGAAAAGGTGTGAAAGGAGTTGATTTCATGCCCGCAAAGATAATCAAAAGCCCCAAAGGATCTTTGGGGCTTTATGAATGCAATAACCATATGGAGGCTTAGTAACCCATTTTCAGCAGGTTAAAGGCGCCGAAGAGCAGTTTGCCCACTGGGCGGACTGCAGACCGTGTTGTAACCTCGCCGGATGCTGTTTCCTCTTGCAATGCGATGTCACTGACAGATGCTTCAATGGTAGTATCGCCGTTGGGCTTGATATCAATTTTCATTTCTTCAACCTTCATATTCTCTTCCCTGATCTGCTCTCTGATACTCTTCTCCAGGCGCTCCATCGATTCCTCACGGGTTTCGGAGTCCTTGAATTTTTTTTCAATTCCCCCTTCTTGCATGATATACCATACGCCTGATCTCCACTGGTCTTCATCGTCGTAATCATGGTCGATGTTGATGTTCAGACCCCTTCCGCCGCTTCTTACCGAATACCAGCTGAGCCTATCTGCCTCTTCATCAATATAAATTTCCTTTCCCACAGGAACCTGAATTTCCACCACTACCTGCTGGTTCCTGAATTTGGAGTTTTTGGTGATGGGGAATGCGATGGGCAAACTGAGCACACTATCTTGCTGATTGATGGTATAGTTGATTTGCTCAGCAAAACCCTCCGCTTCAGCAGGACTTCCAGCCCTTGCACGCTTGATGACCGTTACATGAAATTGGTCATCTCGACTTTTCTCCAGTTTGACACGGATATTCGACAGGAGCAGGGAGTCTTCATTACGGGAAAGCATGATGCCATCAACATCCTTTCTGAAATCAAAATCAGCGTCCCAATCCAAATCCAAAGGATAATAATTGCCATCGGCTTCCCTGAAATCAATCTTCAATTTGCCAGTACTGGGCTGTACGATAGCCACTTCGTTTTGGATGGAGCCAGGTCTTTTGAATTGTTTGGATACTGTAGCCACAAGCATCACCATAGAAACCCATCCCAAGGCCCACAATATGCCAAGCGTTACACCAATCACCGGAGATTTTGATCTGTGCCCGATGATGGATCTGATGAGCCATTGAACCACTGCGATGATGGGTACGAAAATAAAGAGCACCAGTGTTCCCAAAGCATACCATTGGATAGCATCACCATCGGCCAGGAAATTACCCAAAGGCATCAACACATTGGCACCGGCAATGAGCCCAATCAGCGCAGCAACCAATGAAATGGAAATGATACCCAAAATGAAGAAAATAAAGACTTTGAATAGTCCAACCACAAAACGTAGAAATGCATTCCCTGAACGTTTCACTGCAGGACCGGCCTGCCCACTGAAGTTCCTGGCTGTTTCATCCACTTCTTTGCCCCACTCATTCACCTTGGTTTCAAAATTGTTTTTCCAGACAGCTGCATTTTCACTGACATGCTTTTTTACTCCCTGCATTTCATCCTGTACCTTGTTTTTGATGGATTCCAGGTCAACACGCTGACCTTTCATTTCAAGCCTCTCAGAAGCTGTGACCGCTTTCGGCACTACAACCCAAAGGATGATGTAGATGAGAAACATGGTTCCGGAAATGGAGGCTGCAAAGGGAACAAACAGGATGGTAAATGGCAGCTTTAAAATGCCCACCACCAACGGTATAACAAAAATCAAACGGGGAATCCATACTGCAATGTTGAAATAATGTGCCACTCCACTGCATACACCACCAATCACTTTATGCTCTGGGTCGCGGTACAGTTTTCTGGTAACTGCGGTGGGACTCAAATACCTCGAAGGCAGGATAGCCCATAATACTATATAAAGTACAAGGCCTGTTCCGAATGCACCCACTGCCAGCATGGCAAACAGGACCCTGACCAAAGTGGTGTCAATTTTAAGGTAAGCGCCGATACCACTGCAAACACCACCCAGCATCTTGTCGTTTTCATTGCGGTAAAGGGAACCGCGTGACTCTGGACCAGACGTATTATATTGTTTACTGTCTTGGGATTTACCTTCACTAGCCCCTTTGTGTGGGGTATCATCGATGGACAGCTCTTCGAACTGTTCCGGACGGCCAATGCTGGCGATGATGGCTGCCACATGGGCCTCGCTGATGAAATTGGTGCCTGTTGCTTTCAGCTTTTCACTGAACAGCTCAGCTATGCGGTTTTCTATGTCATTGATGATTTCCTCCCTGCCTTCCTCATTGGCAAAATGGGTGCGGAGACTTTCAATATACTGCTTTAACTCTTCGTAAGCAGGTTCTTCAATAGGAATCACCCTGCCTTGAAAGTTGATGTTGATTACCTTATTCATGGTATTGAATTGAAAATGTTCAGTTGTTGGTTGTGGGTTCTGGGTTGTGGGTTGTCGGTTCTGGGTTGTCGGTTG
>JBDLUN010000165.1:0-5285 GCA_039805245.1 Bacteroidota bacterium | reverse complement strand
ATATCGGTGATACCATTGCGGACTTTGAAAACCCTGAGGCATTGCCGGTTATCCATGTGGATGAACCCACCATGAGCATGCTCTTCAGCATCAACAACTCTCCGTTTTTTGGTCGCGACGGTAAGTTCGTCACCAGCCGTCACTTGCGTGACAGGCTCATGAAAGAAACCGAAAAGAATCTGGCTTTGCGTGTTAAGGAAACCGACAGTGCCGATAGCTTCCTGGTTTATGGAAGGGGTATTTTGCACCTCGGTGTATTGATAGAAACCATGCGCAGGGAAGGTTACGAGTTGACTATTGGTCAGCCTCAGGTTTTGGTGAAAGAGATTGAAGGAAAGAAATGTGAGCCATATGAGGTGCTCGTCATTGACGTACCGGAAGAGTTCGCTTCCAAAGCCATCGACCTGGTGAGCAGGAGAAAAGGTGAAATGACGGTAATGGAGACCAAGGGCGACATGCAACATATTGAATTTGACATTCCCAGCCGTGGTTTGATCGGCTTGCGCACCAACATGCTCACGGCTACGGCCGGTGAGGCGGTTATGGCGCACCGTTTCAATGAATACAAGCCGTGGAAAGGTCCCATTCCCGGTCGCAACAACGGTGTTCTTTTGGCCAAAGAAGGCGGTAGCACCACAGCTTATTCCCTTGACAAATTGCAGGATCGCGGATTCTTCTTTGTGGATCCGGGAGAAGAGGTTTACAAGGGCATGGTTATCGGTGAAAACAATAAGCCCGGCGATCTGGTGGTGAATCCTAACGAAGGCAAAAAGCTTACCAACATGCGTGCCAGCGGAACCGATGGTGCTGCCAGCATTGCACCCAAGCGCCTCATGACCCTGGAAGAATGTATGGAATACATCCAGCATGATGAGTGCATTGAAGTTACCCCCAACTTCATCCGTATGCGCAAACTGATCCTGGATGAAACAGAAAGGAACAGGTTGGCCAAACAAATGAAGCAAGAAGCTGTTTCATAAGTTATGAGAAAAGGAATATTCGGCATTGTGCTCCTGCTTGCGATAGCCACGGCATCGGAAGTGGAAGCACAATGTTCCATTTGTACCAAGACCGCCCAGCAGCTTGGCCACAAACCGGCCAAAGGGATGAATAGTGGAATCATTTACCTCATGATTGCCCCTTTGGCTATCATGGGCGTTGTGGGATACCGGTGGGTGAAGGGGCAACAGGGTGAACAGTGATTCAATTTCCGTTCTTTATGCCTGAGACAATTTATGGCAAGTAAGTTCAATCAGTACATAAATCCTCCAAGATGATAAAGCGTGACCAGCTTGTTTTTATGGTGTTCTCCCTCCTGTTCTGGCAATCCTGTACGGTCAACAATGTAACGGTAGACGACAGTCTGGGAAAAATATTTGAAAAGAACAGCGTTAAGGGCACTTTTGGGATGTTCGACAATAGCCGGGGGGAATTCACTATTTATGACCTCGACAGGTTCAAATCCAATGCAGCACCAGGACAAACTTTTGACATCGTCAGCACTTTGATTGCTTTGCATACCGGCAAGCTCACCGATGAGCGTACCCTTTTGACCGCTACTGATTCAGGATCATCGGCGTTGCGTTTAGACACAGCTTTTAAACGTCATTCCACAGCTCATTTCGAAGCCTTGGCCCGATTGATAGGCAAAGACACCCTGAAATACTGGGTTGACAGCGTCAAATACGGCAATAAGAAGATTGCCTCGGGTCGTGATGCATTTTGGAACGATACCCTCCAGATTTCTCCGGATGAACAACTCGGGCTTGTCAAGCGTTTGTATTTCAGGCAGCATCCCTTTAGGGCTAGTGTGCAGGAGAGCGTGAAAAAGATGATGATTGTTGAAAACAATGCCCAGCACCAGTTGGCATATCATACCGCTTCTGTGTCGGTAAAAGGTAAACAGTTGGTTTGGGTCATCGGCTGGATTGAAGAGAACAGGCATGTGTATCCCTTTGTATTGCAGTTTGATGCAGCAGCTGATATGGATGTGCAGCAAACTGGAATCAAGTTGGCAAAGGAATTGCTCGAATCCCTCGGATTTTTTAAGGGGAGGATGTAAATAGTTCAATAGAGAGTAGTAAATAGTGGAATAGTAAAGAGTGAGATAGAGAATAGTGGGATAGTAAGCAGGTGGGCAGTTGAAAGGTGTGGGTTTTTTTATTAATTTTCTGAAAAAACAGACTTTGAATCCTCTAGCGTACAATTTCCTCACGGCAAGCTGCTCCTATCAACGACTAAAGACAGCAGAAGTATCTATCGGTAACCTTAAGTTGGGAAATGGTCATCCTATCAGGATACAAACCATGACCACTACCGATACCATGGATACCCTGGCTACCGTAGAGCAGACCATCCGCTGTATCGAAGCTGGTGCCGAGTTGGTGAGAATTACTGCTCCCTCCAAAAATGAGGCACTCAATCTCCAGCAGATCAAGGATGAATTGCACAGGAGAGGGTATTACACCCCTTTGGTGGCAGACATCCACTTTACACCCAACGCCGCTGAAATCGCCGCGAGGATTATCGAAAAGGTGAGGGTGAATCCTGGCAATTATGTCGACAAAAAGAAGTTTGAATTCATTGAGTATACTGATGCGGATTATCTGGAGGAAATTGATCGTATCCGAGATCGCTTTACTCCATTGGTAAAAATTTGCAAGGAATATGGCACGGCCATGCGTATTGGTACCAACCATGGTTCACTGAGCGATAGGATTATGAGCCGTTATGGCGATAGTGCCATGGGTATGGTGGAGAGTGCCATGGAGTTCTTGCGCATAGCCCGGGATGAGTCGTACCACAACATCATCCTCAGTATGAAATCCAGCAACCCCCAAGTGATGGTGCAGGCATACCGTTTGTTGGTGCAAACCATGCAGCAGGAATTTGGCATTTGTTATCCCTTGCATTTGGGGGTTACGGAAGCAGGTGATGGGGAGGATGGAAGAATCAAATCTGCAATAGGTATCGGTACTTTGTTGGAGGATGGCATTGGTGATACCATCAGGGTATCCCTCACGGAAGACCCGGAATTTGAAATTCCTGTTTGTAAGGATATCGTTAGCCGCTACAACAACCGTACTGCCTCAGTTGCCCTGCCTGCAATCGATAAGCTACCATATTCCCCTTTTGAATATGCCAGAAGAAAATCTTTTGCTGTAGACAATATAGGAGGTAAGCAGGTTCCTGTTGTTGTGGCTGATTTAAGCAGTCGCGATTCAACTGCACCTTCAGATTTGCAAAGCATAGGATATACGTATGACGAGCCAACAGACAAGTGGGCAATTGGTGATGCGGCAGCTGATTATGTTTATTCTGCTGAGAGGCCGATAACATTTGCATTGCCAGGCACCTTGAAAAACATTGTAAATGCTTCTGTTTGGGATGCATCAAGCGACTCCCAATTCCCGATATTTTCACTTACTGATTTTGTTGCCGCCAATTCAAAAAGTACACGCATCAATTTTGTGATGGTGGATTGCTTTAACGAGAACCATGGTGTATTGCCTGAACAAATGGATACTATCCAGCAAGCAGCCACTGATCAAACGGTTGTATTTTGTTTGAGCAGTGAGAATCGCAATGCCATGCAAAGTGTGCGCCGCATGTTCATTGAGTTGACCAATCTCGGTATCTGTAATCCAGTTGTTTTGGTTACTGATAGTGGGATGCATACACCAGATGAGCACCTCATTCATTTTGCCACCGAAACAGGGGCCTTGTTGCTGGATGGCATGGGAGATGGTATTTCACTGGGATTCAATGGTAAGGCCATCATGGAAAATACAAAGGCAAAGGGACGCACCTATCTGCCTGTAAAAGATATTTACCAGTTCACGAACAATACAGCCTTCAGTATCCTGCAAGCAACCCGTACAAGAATATCAAAGACAGAATACATTAGCTGCCCAAGCTGCGGAAGGACACTATTTGATTTGCAGGAAACCACTGCCAAAATCCGTGCCGTGACCAATCACCTCAAAGGTGTGAAGATTGCCATCATGGGCTGTATCGTTAATGGTCCTGGTGAAATGGCCGATGCAGATTTCGGATATGTAGGAAGTGGTCCCGGAAAAATCACACTGTACCGCAGCAAGGAAATCGTCAAGAAAAATGTCGACAGCGAAGTGGCTGTAGATGAGTTGATCCAACTGCTCAAAGACAGTGGAGCTTGGGTGGAGCCGGCCTAAAAGAGGCTTGGCATTCAGCTTTACAAATCAAATATCAAGGTGGCATGGGTCTTTAATAGTGCCATTTCATTTTGTACTTGGTTGTTTACCATTGTTGAAATCTGATACCAACTTGCTTGTCTGCAATAGCAAACTCTTTGGCACCCCAAGGCCGCAGTGTTACTTTATTTAGGTTTGGGTGCAAGAGATGAGCATGAGAAGCCGATACCTTTTCAAATACTTCATGAATATTATCCGTTTCAATTCTGAGCTCTGGATAATGTTCTTTTGCCAATTGCTCGTTTTGAAATAGCATGATTTTAATACCATCTTTTTCCAAAACGCAATAAGGGTCTGAAGTATTAAAATCTTTGTGTTTAATTGAAAATTGCAAGCAATCAACAAATAGTTTTAGTCCGTCTGCAATGTTGATATAGAAAACACTGGGTACTAATTTTGAAAATTTCATACATACATTATTATCAAGCGTCAATTAATTGTTGAATATCAAACTTGGTCATCTGCATAAACGCCTGTGTAACTCTTGGAGATTTTTCGGGATCGTTCATCAATTCACCTAATACAGTTGGCACAACTTGCCATGACACTCCAAATTTATCGTCAAGCCAACCGCACATGCGATATTTACCACCTTCTCCAAGTTTTTCCCAATAATGGTCTATTTCTGCTTGTGTGTCGCAGGTGATCACATACGAACTGGCTGGCGAAAATTGAAAATGTGGTCCACCATTTAATCCCATAAACTTTGTGTTATTAAGTTCAAACACCACAACCATTGGATTTTCTGAAATGATTTTTGAGTCCGTGAAAATGCTACAGTAATGTTCTGCAGCTTCTTTTGCGTTTCCGTCAAACCAAAGGCAGGGATAAATCTTATGGGTCATTTGATCAATTTGATTGTTTCAGATGGTTTGTATCCAAAATATTACCTGGACTTATTCTTTCAACTGTCAGCTTTTACTGTAGAAGTTTTTTTACTGTTCGCAAATTTCTTTCAACTTGTTGAGTGCTTTCGGGTAATGCTCATTCATATAATCCATAAATTCTTCTATTGTATCAAGGTCAACTGTAACGGTTGCCACGCCATTGCTT
>JBDLUN010000164.1:0-10478 GCA_039805245.1 Bacteroidota bacterium | reverse complement strand
CTTTACATTGGGCGCTACAGGAGCAGCACCATTGAGGGCTAATTTTGTTCTGTAAGATTTCCAAAACCTGGAATCGTTCACCATGTCAAAAAGCCTGTAGGTGTAGTAAGTGGTGGCAAGCCTGCTGAAAGGCCTGTCGCCGGTGATATCCCTGGCCATCTGGTCTTGTACGTCATACCTGGACACAAAATAGAGGTGTTGGGTATTGCCAGTTCCTCTGTTGGTATTCAGGTCATTGGTCATTTGTGTAGAAAGGATGAGCTCAGGAAGCCTTTCACTTGCTGAATTGGGGCCTTTATAATCCCACAATGCACCAAAGTCTGCGGCAAGCGGATGGCCTGCAATGACTTGGTCAGCAAAGGTGACAACAGCTGCCAAATCTGCAGACAATGTTGAAGAATTCCAGGCACTGTTGATTTCGCTGGCGCGGAACAAATGTGCTTTGGCGAGGAAATGCAGTGCTGCATTCTTGGTGATTTTGGCCGGTGCACCGGATGTGGGCAACAGGTCTTTTGCTTTGGTCAAATCAGCTATGATCTGCGCATAGACATCTTTTGCAGGTGCCCTGGTGAATTCAACCTTTACAGTTGACAGGGGCTCAAGCTGCAAGGGAACGCCACCGTATTGGGATACCAACCTCAAATAGAGGTATGCCCTGATGAAAAGGCCTTCGCCCAATGCAGTGCTCTTGATGGCTGTAGAAGCTGATGTGCTTTTGGTGGCATTATCGATGAGCAGGTTTGCGTTGCCTATGCCCTTGTAAAGCTCATCCCATTGGAAGTTGGAAGCGGCAGTATTGCCGTTTACCACGGTAACAATGGAATTGAAGGTTTGGTCGTAATTGTTCCAAGGTGAATTGGAGGGGTCACCGCCGATCCTGAATTCATCGGTACCATAGTTGGTGGCACAATAGAACCATTCTCCGTTGGTGGGTACAGTGAAGGCCTGGTAGTAGGCTCCAGCAGCAGACTGTAAAATACCCTGGTCTGTTTTCAAAAATTCAGTACTCCTGTCTGTTTTCAGTGTCTCCTTCAGAAAGTCTTTCTGGCAGGCAGGTTGCGCAACAATTGCCACGGCAACAGCTGCTGTTTTGATGATATTGACAAAATTTTTCATACTCGTGATTGTTAGAATGATGCGTTGATACCAATAGTGTAACCCCTGTTCCATGTGTTGCCTACAACATCCATATCCATGAATTTGATTCTAGACATCAACATACCTGGATTTTGTACCTGCAGGAAAGCTCTCAAATCAGACAGACCCATCTTGGCAACTGATTTGCCACGAAGATTGTAAGACATGGAAATGTTCCTGATTTTCAGGAAATCCGCATTGAGATATCCTAAAGCGGAGAAAAACGCATCGCCTGCAGCTCCACCGGCATTGAAAATCGGCTTCTGGAATTCGGCGTTGGTATTGTTCTCATTGTAGTAGTTGATTACCCTGTTTACACTTCTGGCAGCCTGTACTTCGCCACCATAGTTGTATTTGTAATTCAACCTGCCGTAGATGAACACATCCAAAGTGAAGTTCTTGTAAGAAACGGAATTGGTCATGCCCACAACCCACCTGGGCCTGGTCCAGCCAATGATTTGGCGATCATTGTTGGGGTCAATCTTGTTGTCGCCATTGAGATCCTGAATCTTGACATTACCAGGTGTAAAAGTGTTGCCGTTGGCATTGAACAATTTGTACTGCTCAATGTCAGATTTCTGCCAGAGGCCCAGTGCTTTGTAGCCATAGATCACACCAATAGGCTGTCCGATGAACCAGTTGTTATTGATATCATTTTGCTTACCGTTAGACAAACTGACAATCTCATCCTTCTGCCAGGAAGCATTGAGTGTGGTTGACCAGGTGAAGTCTTTGCTCTTGATATTCACAGTAGTCAGGCTCATATCAATACCTCTGTTGGCGGTTTCGCCAATGTTGGCAAAGGTTGTAGTGTATCCAGTAACTGATGGGATGCTGCGCTGCATGATCAGGTCGGTTGTCCTGGATTTGTAAACGTCAACAGTACCGGAAAGCCTTCTGTTGAACAGTTGGAAGTCGACACCCAAATTGTATTGGGTTGTTTTCTCCCATCCCAATTCTTGGTTGGCAAGTACCGGATTGGTGATGGCACCGGTCACACTGGAGTTGTTGTTAGGATAAAAGAGGGAGAGGACAGCACCCTGTGTGGAATAGGCACCCACCGCAGAGTTTCCGGTTACACCGGCACCAATCCTCAACTTGAGATCATTCACCCATTTCACATTATCCATGAATTTCTCCTGATTGATTCTCCAGGCAATGGCTGCAGATGGGAACAAAGAATATTTTTTACCTTCGGCCAACTGGGAAGCACCATCCTGACGGGCAGAAACAGTCAGCAAATACCTGTCTTTGAAACTGTAGTTCAACCTGGCCATATAAGACAGCAGCTGTGTTTCAACCAAGTTGGACGCTGAGGTCAATTGGCCTGTTACGGCACCGCTAGTCAATGCATTCCAACGCTGGCTCTCCAAAGGAATGCCGTTGCCGGTAACACTTTGTCCATTAAGTTTAAATGCTGTTTGGCTGTTCAAAAGGGTCAGTCCGAATGTGTGCTCACCAATTGATTTATCATAATACAACAGGTGGTCAAGGGTATAGGAAAAGCGCTTCTCATTGTTTACAGAAGCCCAGCTGGTGCTGCCACCATTGGCAACAGACTTAGAATCGATGTAGGCTCCATTTTCATACTGGGAGATATCCGGACCAAAGTTCATGCGGTATTTCAAACCTTTCAATAAAGGAATGATGGAACCGATATTCAGTTGTGTGTAAATGCTTCCGAATGTTCTGAGGGTAACGCGCTGGTCAATATTATATAACCACTCGTCAATGACATTTTTGATGGCATTGTCACCACCTGGGAAAAGAATCCTTTCTCCGTTGGCGTCATAAGGCAACGCATAGGGGAAAATGGAACGGGATGATTCATACAATCCGCCTGAAGGGCTTCCGATTGTGGCTACACCGCGGCCAGACTGACCGAATTGCTGTTGGTTGTAATTGATGTTCAAGTTGCTTCCCAATGAGAACCAACTGGTTGCATTGAAGTCGAGGTTTACCTTGGCAGTATACCTGTCAAAAGACTGCCCTTTGATTGTGCCTACATTGTTCAGGTAACCGAGAGAAGCATAGGCTTTCAATTTATCAGTACCGCCACTTACGCTGAGGAGGTTATCTGATGTGATAGAGTTTTGCTTAACATAAGATCCCCAATTGGTTGTAGCAACTTTTGAACCATCCCAAGTTCCTGAAGCCCATCCTTTTTCAATGTTGGCCCAAGCGGTAGGATCACTGGTGGCGCCAAAGAATACCCTGTCAGTTGCGATGGTTGGCTGGTCGCCCCTGGGATAGGTACTTACACCGGTGGTTTGGTTCAAACCTGCATAATAGTATGCCCACCTTCTGTACGTGATATAATCTGATGAATTAAACATCTCCCTGCTGTCGTTCAGGGTCTCTGAGGTGATATTAGAGTTGAAGCTGACAACTACTTTTCCGGATTTGCCCTGCTTGGTGGTAACAATGATAACACCATTGGCACCACGGGAACCGAAGATGGCAGTGGCTGATGCATCCTTCAATACGTCAATGGACTCAATATCTTGTGGGTTCAGGTTGTCAATGCCTCCTGTACTCAGGGGAATACCGTCAACCACAAAGAGGGGTGAGTTGGAAGCCGTAAGTGAACGTACACCCCTGATATTGATGGAGCCTACGGTACCGGGTCTTTCGTTGGAGGAAATATCCACACCGGCTACCTTACCCTGCATCGCCTGTACTGCATTGTTGACGGGTCTGGACTTGATGTCTTTGTTTCCGATGCCGGCGACAGATCCGGTTACATCTTTCCTTTTCACGGTGGCATAACCTACCACTACAACTTCTTCCAGACCCTTGGTATCAATCGACAAAGCGATTGCAAGGTTGCTGGTGGATTCCGTGTAGGGAATGTTCTGGCTGCTGTATCCGGTAAAAGAAACAGCGAGAACTCCTTTGTCTTTTACGGCAATGCTGAATTTGCCTGATGCGTCTGTCAATACTGAGGTATTTGATTTTTTGTCCTCAATAACAACGCCCTGCAAGGGCTCTTTTTGCTCATTGGTGATAACACCTTCCAACTTGCGGCCTGAGGCCTGCTGTGCCTGAACAGTCTGCAATAACAAGCAGACGAACATGGCAGCAATGCCCACCCGAAGTTTCTTGAATTTTGTTTGATTCATGTCAGTGATTTTGGTGAATTTTAAGTTTGGGTCTTTAAAATTTAGGGGTCAATTTCAGTTTTTTTTAAGTAAGGGCGATGTTTAGGCAAAAAAAATTACGCAAACGTTCCCAAATGGAATAAAATTCAAAAAAAACATCAGAAATTAGACAATATCTTGCAGACAGAGCAGGATAGTGCGCTAATTAAATAATTTTAAATTCATTCCCAATTTTGAATATGAGATACCTATCTATTCTGTTTCTTATTTCCGCGCCCTTCCTTAATGCAGTAGCTCAGGAAAAAGATGATGTCAATACACCCCTCCACCTGCTTCCTGCCAATTACCCTTCTCCATATAAATCGCCAGACCGGGAGTCCCTAAAAAATACACTTGATAGGGTTTTCAATTATATCAATAAATCAACCCCGGCTGTCCTGGTGAATAAAACAACTGGAATGGTCATCGGCTCACCGGAATCCATTACTGCTGATGTGGTTTTACAGAAGGGTACCTTCAGGATCACAAGCTATGAGTGGGGCGTGGTGTACAGCGCCTTGATTAATGCTTACAAACAGACAGGTGACACACAATATATTAAATATGTAAAAGACCGGCATGAGTTCATCGCCAAATGGTCGCCGCCAATCAGGGCATTGCTCAACAAGGGGACTTTGAGCCTGAAGGATGATTTTCCTTTGCGCCAACCGGTTGCCCCGCATGCATTAGACGATGGAGGGGCAGTAGCCGCTTCGATGATCAAAGCGCAAATGCAGGGATACGCAACAGGACTTAAAGGACAGATCGATTTTTATTTGGATTACGTATCCAAGAAGGAATTCCGGTTTGCCGACAAAACCATTGCCCGGAACAGACCGTTGAACAACACCCTTTGGTTGGACGACTTGTATATGGCGCTGCCGGCCCTGATGCAGATGGGTAAATTCACCGGCAACAATGCATATGTGGATGATGCGCTGTTTCAACTGGAGTCCTATGCGTCTAAAATGTTTGTTCCTGAAAAGGGATTGTTCATGCATGGTTGGGTGCGAGACATGGAAACACACCCTGCATTCCATTGGGCAAGGGCTAACGGATGGGCGTTGCTGACACTAACAGAAGTTCTGGACGCACTGCCCAAAGACCATCCCCAAAGGAACAAGGTACTTGCCCTTTTCCGGAAACATGTTGAAGGATTGGTGAAATTGCAGGATGGAACTGGGTTCTGGCATCAGCTGCTCGACAAAAACGATTCTTATCTGGAAACATCTGCCACCGCCATTTACACTTATTGTATTGCCAAAGGTTGCAATGAGGGTTGGCTTGACAAATTGGCTTTTGCTCCTGCTGCCGCATTGGGTTGGAATGCCGTTTCCACCAAAGTGAATGCTGAAGGTCAGGTGGAAGGTACTTGTGTCGGCACCGGCATGGCTTTTGACCCAGCCTTTTACTATCACCGGCCGGTGAGCAAATTTGCAGCCCATGGCTATGGCCCAGTCATCTATGCCGCTGCTGAGATGCACCGCCTGTTGGGCATGGGGGAATTCAAAATAAATGACAGTGCATTGATTTTCTATCCTAACAAGTAATGCTTCATTACCGGGTTCAAATCACGGCCTGCTCACAAACGTAAGTAGGCACAATGCCGGTAGAACTGATGCGTGTAGATGCATCATCCGGGAGTGTGTTGCCCGACAAAACCAATACGGTATCAATGCCGAACTTGTTACCGCCAATGATATCGGTGTGCAGGGTGTCTCCAACCATGAGGATCTCCTTTTTGCTGATGCTTTTTCGGGCACGGATTTGGTCAAAAGCAAACATGAACATCTGTGAGTCGGGCTTGCCAAACCGGATGAACCGTTTGCCAACGATACTTTCAATCATGGTTGCAATACCGCCAATAGCAATGGATACCCTGTTGCTGCCTGAAACGGGATAGATACTGTCTGTATTGGCAACAATGGCAGGGATGGTTCTTTGCCTGAGGATATTGACGGTCCTATTGATATCGCTGAACCAGTCGAACCCCTCATCATCCAACAATACCACGGCATTGACCTGGTGGATGTTGGTGTCGTCAATGGCGCTGACCGGCAAGGCTTGCAACCCACTGCGTTCAATATAATGCGCAGAATCTTCTGTGCCCAGATACGCCACGATGCCGTCGTTCACTTTCAGGTCGAGGTACTCCTTGGCTAACATGCCTGAAGAAATCACGCGCTCATGATCGATGGCAGTCAAACCAAGTTTGTGGTATGCTTCTGCCAATTGCATCGGACTCCTGGATGCATCATTGGTAACAATATAATATTCTCTGCCGGTTGCCTCCAAGAATTCAAAAGTTTCAATGATGCCGGGAATCAAGCCGTTGTAACTTTTCAGGACGCCAAAAGCGTCAAAGAATACTACTTTGTATGGATCCAGGATTGAGCCGAAAGGTTGTATGGTATACATGTGGTTGTTTTAGGACTGTTTTTTGGGTGTTTCTTCCTTCAGCTTCAGGTGCTTGATGATCTTTTCGGGGTCAAAATCCCGGTCTATGGCGGGCAAACAGATATTATAGGCATCCTCTCTGAGTTTGCCGGCATACTTTTCACTGAAAAAGTAATTGCCATCCTTAATGACGTAATTGAGTATGAAAAAGCGGTATCCTTCCCGCATAAACCTGATTTCATTGGCGGTAATGGGGTTGACCTTGTGGTATTCCTCTAAAAACAGCATAAAACGGTTTTCCATCATGGTTTGGATATTGTAGGTGAAAACGGTTCTATCACCCACATCAGAACAGATTCTGCTGAAAAAATAGAAATCCAAAGTGCGGTAGCTCATCCGGAACCAGTCGTAATCCCAGCGCGAATAGAGTTCCATTTTTTCCGTCACGGAGAAGTTGCCGATGTTCCAGTCGATCAGAACGGGCATGATTTCAAAGTTTCCGACATTGAGTTTCAGCCTGTTTTTCAAAAATTGGTTGCAATGGTGCCTAATCAGCTCCACCTGCTCTGGAGTGCCAAAGCTTTTACCATCTTGTTCCAGACGCTCGAGCAGGGCATGGATATCAGCCCGCAGTGTTTTGGCTGATTTGGGGAAATTGTTCCGGATACGGGAACAGGCTTTGTGGAAACGGCCGATCTGCCTGCCAAACATGCGAATCTGCTTTTCATCCAGCCTTTTGGGCATCCTCTTGCTCACGCGCACTGGGTTATAAAATACCACCCAAATGTCTTGCTTGCCCTGTTTGGATCGGAAAGTGTATACCCGGTTGTTTTTCAGCAAAGACTTGCCAATCACATTCTCAAAAGGGTAGAGGAGGTTGTTGGCGAGCGTATGGATGAAGCGGTGGTCTTGCTTGAAATGCTCATACCGGCCGAAAGACGACAGTTTGGCAATCACAATATCACCATCTTCAAAGCTGATCCGGTAAACATGGTTCGTGGAAACCATGGCGCTTATTTCTTCTATTTGCACAATCTTCCTGGAGGCATCGTATCCTTCCCATGCCTTGAGAATAATTTCTTCAAATCCGGTCATGATGCATCTTTTTTATGTCGTCAGTCTGCCGGCATTGAGCTGATGGATGTCTTTTACAAAAATCACGTTCCGCGGAAAGCCTTTGTCCGACACCTGAATCATGGCTTCAGTCACCTGCTTCATGGTGTTGGTTATGGCAGGGAATAGGGTTTTCAAGACGGGCATCAGCCAGGCCAGGTATTTGTAAAAACTCAGCACATGTGTCTGACCAGCTGCGGGTTGCACAATGCCAATCCTGAAACCGAAAGCCTGTTTGACTGGGAGTTTCATGAGGTCGTTTTCAGTTTTACCTTTAACCCTTGCCCAATGCAGCTTTCCTTTTTCGGAACTGTCAGTTCCGCTGCCGCTGACGTAGATGAAGGACATATTGGGGTTTGGCCCTGTTGCCCGGGCAAAATGCAGCGTGGTATCGTAGGTTATCCGTTCATAGTTCTTTTGATCCATCCCAACAGAGCTTATGCCCGCACAGAAAAAGCAGGCGTCATAGCCTTTTAACTGTTCATCATCCTCTTTCAATGTCAGAAAATCAGGCACAATGTATTCTTTCAGTTTGGGGTGCACTTTGCCGCAGGGTTTTCTGCTGACACTGAGAATTTCTGTAATCCTATTGTCTGCCAGGCATTCCATGAGGATGCCTTCTCCTATCATACCTGTTGCTCCGGTGAGGATGATTTTCATACGCTTATTTTGAGGTAAACTCAAAATTAAGCCTTGTGGATGAATTAACGCCTGTTATCAGGTGTGGACTCAAAATCCTTTTGCGGTGATGAAAGGATCGTCTGGGCCGATTTTGGCTCGGTTGTAATGCTTGGCTTTTTGGATGCATAAACGGCGCAATCGATCAAGCACTTTTGCATAGGCAGGGTTTGCAGCGAGATCGAACTGCTCTTCAGGATCTTGCTGGAGATCATATAGTTCTTCGGGTGCATCAATCAACCGGTATCGGAAATACTTCCAACGGTTAGACCGGATCCCTTCACTGGAAGGGATGTCTTTCAAGGTCCAGAGGTGTTCAATCAATACGGTCTTTCTGCCGGAACGGATATTCCCTTTTTGGGTGTATGGTACTAGGCTATTGCCCTGGTATTGCGTTGGTGATTTGATTCCTGCGAAGTCGAGCAGGGTTTTGGTGATGTCTATGTTCAGCGCCATGGCATCAATGGTTGAAGGGTTGGATACCCTGGGGTCATAAACAATTAAGGGGATTCGTATAGATGCATCATACATCAGCCATTTGTCGGCCAACTGGCGGTCTCCCAGGAAATAACCATTGTCGCCCATCACGATGATGATGGTATTTTCAGCCAGACCTTTTTCCTGGAGTTTCTTGCGAATGAGCCCTATCTCCTCATCGATCTCGGTGATCATCCTGTAATACCCTTTGACCATGCGTTGGTATTTTTCCGGACTGTCAAAGCGCCATTTCCACCGGACCCTGTTGAATCCTTCCCTGACTGCTTGGGGTAGCCTGTTGAAATGTTCATCTCCGCCCAGCAAGGGGTCGGGAATGGTAATGTTGGCATACAGTTCTGCTGATTTATCCTGCCAGTAGTATTGGTCTGTGGAATTATCGTGGCCATGCGGCGCACTGAAGGAAAGTGATAGGCAAAACGGCTTGTTGGTCGGCACACTGTCGAAGAAGGTCAGTGCCTGATGACCGGTATACCGGGTGAGGTGAACAGTGTCGCTACCGATTTTTTTGTAGAAATAACCTTGCCGTTCAGGTTTTCCTGACCGGTCGTAGAAATCGCTTTTGTCAAAGTATTGCCCTGCATCATCCATAACCACACCCAATTTGCCGAAGAATCCCACATGATATCCGTTTTCTTTGAGGATTTTGGGATAGAGGATGTCTGCGTAAGGTTTCCGCAATACAGGCTTTTGGAAAGTGTATCCGTGTGTGCGTTCGTACAAACCTGTGAGGATGGAAGCCCTGCTCGCTGCACAGATGGGGGTGGTGGAAAAGGCATTTTTGAAATAGGTGCCGCTGCGGGCCAACGCATCCATTTCAGGTGTTTGGATGATGGTATTGCCTGCCACCCCGAGGGCATCCCAACGCTGATCGTCTGTCAGAATGAAAATGATATTCGGACGCTTTGGCTGGGCCAGGGTTCCGCTGTAGGTGATACAGCCACCAATCAATAGGATTAAAGCCAGCGGTAGGGTGATGTTGAAACGCATTGGACTTACGTTATCCTGAAGGTAATCAATTAATCCGGATAGGTAGGTGGTTTTAGATATGTAAAATATTGTTGGATATAGAAATAAAAATTCACAAGTTTGAATAAATATGATACTTTTATGATATCAAAATAATATCATATTATGACCACTGAAAAATTATTCAAGCCCTTCTCCGGTTATCAAGCAGTGTCGCTTGCATTCGTTCTTTTAGTGATGGGGGTGATTGCATTAATTAATTCAAAGCTCGAAAGCAACATTTCTTTTACATTAATCGGCATGGGAATTGGCCTGATACTCACAGCTATTATCGTTGGAATGGGCTTGATGATTGTTTACCCCAACTATGCAGTAGTCCTCACTTTCTTTGGGAAATATGTAGGAACCGTTAAAGAAAACGGACTTCAGTTTGTCAATCCCCTATATACAAAGATGAAGGTTTCGCTTAGGTCACAAAGCATGGAAAGCACCAGGTTGAAAGTGAACGACAAGCTTGGTAATCCCATTGAAATATCTGCCGTGGTCGTT
>JBDLUN010000163.1:0-19791 GCA_039805245.1 Bacteroidota bacterium | reverse complement strand
CTCAACCGCACGGAGCAGGACCTCCGTCAGCTGGAGGCGCGGGACAAGGATCTGCAGAAGCTGATCAAAGAAAATGAGGCCTTGAAAAAATCAATGCAGCAGCAAATTGACAAGGAAAAACACCAGCAGCAGGTTGAATTGCTCAAACACCAAAATCAGATCGCCCAGGAAAAATTGGTCTATGTGAAAGATATGGAACGGAAGCTGAAGCAAATTGTTTTGGATTGGCGCCGGGCTGATGCGGATCAGGACAAAAAACAGCTCATGAAAAACATGCATGCGCTATTGTTCAACCAGAAGGAAAAACAGGTCACAGAAAAAAAACAGAAAAAATTGGATGCCAGATTTGTAGCCTTGAACGATGAACCTACGATTGGTGCTATGGTGTTGATGAAGCAGAACAACAAGGTAGGCGTTCTCGCTGCCATCCGAGGCAAAAAAGCCATTGTTAATCTTGGCGCGATGCCGCTTCAGGTTAATTTGGATGACCTGGTGGTAGTGAGGGAAAAGGTTCAGGAGCAACCATAATATTCAACTTGAGAATACCCCCCGAGTAAAAATAATATGATGAACAATTTAAAATCAACCCTCTTCCTGCTGCTACTCATGATAAATGTCGCAGCATTTTCCCAACAAAAAATCAATCCAGACAGCATCCGTTCAAAAATGAGCTGGTTTGAAGATGCGAAGCTGGGCATTTTCATCCACTGGGGAATTTATGCCGTAAATGGTGTTGATGAAAGTTGGGCTTTTTACAATAAAAAAATGCCCTGGTCAGTTTATATGAACCAGTTGAACGGGTTTACCGCATCCCAATATGATCCGGCAGCTTGGGCAGAACTCATCAAATATTCAGGAGCAAGGTATGCAGTAATCACCACGAAACATCATGATGGTGTTGCCCTTTGGAAAACTGGTGAAAAGCATTACAGCACAGCCAACTATACGCCTGCAAAACGGGATTTGCTCACTCCCTTTTATGAAGAAATCAGAAAGCGGGGAATCAAGGCTGGAGCCTATTTTAGTCTGATTGATTGGAGTCACCCTGATTATCCTGCATTCATGAAAGACACCAACAGGTATAGTGTCAAAGACAATCCAATACGTTGGGAAAAGTTCAAACGGTTTTATCAAGGTCAGCTGAATGAAATTGCTACTCAGTTCAATCCGGATTTGTATTGGTTTGATGGCGATTGGGAACACAGTGCGGAAGAATGGGAAAGTGTAAAGGTTAGAAATATGCTGCTTACCAAAAACCCCAAGGCCATCATCAATGGCCGATTGATGGGCTATGGTGATTATGATACGCCTGAACAGAACGTGCCTGTTTCCAAACCGGGTTACAATTGGTGGGAACTATGCATGACCATCAACAACAATTGGGGTTTCCAACACAAGGACACCAGCTGGAAAACGCCCTATGAAATCATTGCCTTGTTTGCAGATGTGGTCAGCCATGGTGGAAATCTGCTTTTGGATATAGGTCCGCGTGAAGATGGAACCATACCTGAAAAACAGGTGGAGGTGCTGCAGGAATTGGGCGTTTGGAATAAAAAACATGCAAAGGCCATTTTCGGAACCAAAGCAGGGATTGCGCAGGGGCACTTTTACGGACCCACAACACTATCCAAAGATTCAACTTCTCTGTTCCTGTTTCTCCAGGGGCAAACTTCCGGAACCATCATGGTCAAAGGATTGAATAACGCCATCAAGGAAATCAATGTGGTCGGTACAAACACCCAATTATCCCATAGGGTGGTGGGTAAGATTTCGTGGAGCCCTGTTCCTGGTTTGATTTATATAGATGTTCCTAAAGGTGTGCAGGACAAGCACATCACCGTATTGGAACTCAAATTGGATAAACCAGTCAGCCTTTATCGGGGAAAAGGCGGGCTTGGGTAAATATCTTTTTGCCGAAAGGTTCAGTTTCCTTTTCCCAAGACAATAATTCTTTTTTCCTATTCAGGCCCCACCGATATCCACCCATACCACCGGATGTTTGGATGACCCTGTGGCAGGGAATCAGCCATGCAATGGGATTTGCGCCAATAGCCGTACCAACTGCACGGGCTGATGAGGCACTGCCCAATTCTATTGCTATTTGGAGATAGGTTCTGGTTTCAGCGAAGGGTATTTTGATCAGTTCACGCCAAACACTCCGTTGGAATTCGGTTCCCAGGGGATTGACCATTGCTTCCAGGTTGGCAATTTGACGGTTCAGGAGTTGGTTAACGATATCTTTGTGAATGGGTTCTTTGACCAATTCCCACTGTTGATGCAAGAAGTAAAACCGCAATCCGTTCAGCGACTCCTGCCGGTCATCCATGAAGGATGCATAGCCAATTTTCCCCCCTGCGGAGGCGATCAGCAATTTGCCAAACGGACTTTCTTCAATGCTGCAAAGAATCATTTTTTTTCAGGTTGAAAATTTCATTCATCAAGACCCATTTGTCACCGTCACTCGACCATGGAAGTCTTTGTTGATAAGTATCCATTAGGGCTTCCCAAACTTGTACGGCAGGGTTGGAGGCATCCATCTTGGATTTGGCATCAAAACTGAAATGATCCTCTGCTTCGATAATCATGAACAGCCTGTTTCCTGTCCTGTAGAGGATCATATTGGTAATCCCGCTATCCGTAATACTTTTGATGATTTCAGGTGCGACCTTTTTGTGATGTTCCTCATATTCGGCAATCCTCTCTGGATTGTCAACAAGATCCAAGGCCAGATAGTATGACTTCATTTCAGTTGTTTTGGGGTTTGTATGCTTTCATGCCATAATACAAAACAACCAAGAAGCATAAAAGTGGAACACTATAGCCCACCTGGATGTTGTCGTTGGAATTGTCTATGATTTTACCCATGATTACCGGGAAAATGGCACCACCGATGATGGCCATCACAATCAGTGAAGATGCTGGTTTGGTGTGCTCTTTAAGGTCCTGGATGCCCAGTGAAAAAATGGTCGGGAACATAATCGACATGAAAAATCCCAATCCACCTAAAGCCAAGACCACATACTGCCCGTCGGCATAGATGGCAACGAAACAAAGAACAATACAGGCAATAGCATAAAGGGAAAGCAATTTCGAAGGAGTAATGAATCTCATGAGAATAGTACCGGCAAATCTCCCGATCATGAACAGCAATCCATAGACGCCAAGGTAATAACCTGCAGTCTTTTCATCGACCCCTCCTCCCGATATTGCCATGCGAACAAAGAAGCTGGTGACACATACTTGCGCCCCCACGTAAAACAACTGTGCAATAACTGCCCAAGTCAGGTGCTTATGTTGGAGGGCACCACGGATGCTGCCTTCAGCACCTCCCTCTTCCTCTTCATTGAATTCAGGGAATTTATTCACCAGAAAAACGACTGCTATAACCAGTAAAAATATGGCCAGAACCATATAAGGCATTTTTACAGATGCGGCTTCTCCGCTGAGGTAGGCGATCCGCTCTGTATCGGGCATTGATGCCAAATCATCAGCACTGTATTCTTTGCCTGAAAGGATGAAAATGGTTCCAATCAACGGTCCTGCCGACGCCGCAAGACCATTGAATGATTGGGCAAGATTCAAACGTTGTGTGGCTCCTTCCGGATCTCCCAACTTGGTGGCATAAGGATTGGCTGCCGTTTCCAAAATGGTCAGTCCGCAACCCAGGATGAATAAACCTCCCAAAAAAACCTCGTAGGTTCTCGTGTTGGCTGCGGGGATAAACAGGAATGCACCAATACTGAAGAGTAGGAGTCCTGTGATAATCCCTTTCTTATAGCCAAACTTTTTAAGGATGATACCGGCAGGTATGGCTGCCAGAAAATAGGCCAGGTAAACGGCAGTATCCACGAAAGTGGATTGCATATTGGTTAGTTGCAAGGCTTTCCGTAAATGGGGTATGAGGATGCCATTCAGGTTATTGGCAATACCCCACAGAAAAAACAAGGTCGTTACAAGCACGAAGGGAATCAGGTAGGCAGTCGTTTTTTTGGTTGTCATTTTTGGGTTGTTTTATTGTAAGGCGGCCCTGTCCAAATGCACATACCCGCCATCGACATGAATGAGTTGGCCGGTTGTATGGGAAGACCTCGGAGAAAGTAGGAAAGCCACCATATTGGCAATTTCTGTTGCACTAGTCATGCGCTTTTCAAGGGGAATGCGGGATGTGATTTTATCCAGCGTTTCCTCTGGGTTGGGTAAAGTTTTAATCCAGCGGTCATACAATGGGGTATAGCATTCCGCTACAATAACGGCATTCACGCGGATGCCATACTTAAGCAGATCAACAGCCCATTCTCTGGTGAGTGCATTACGGCCTCCATTGGCTGCGGCATAGCCGGAAGTGCCACCCTGACCTGTTTCTGCAACTTTGGAGCCAATATTGACAATGGCTCCTTTGCTGGCAATCAAGGCGGGAAGTGCAGTTTGAACAACCAGGAAATAATGGATAAGATTGTTGTGTAATGACTGAACCAAACCCTCATAGTCCCCCGTTTCTAGTCCCACGCCATCATTGATGCCTGCATTGTTGACCACTCCATCAATGCGGCCAAATCGGCTGACAACCTCATTGATTGCCGCTTTACATTGATCGGGATTGCCCAATTCAACGGGTATTTGTGCTCCGGTTCCGATTGTGTCCACCAGCGATTGATTATCGGCTGCATTCCTACCTAAAATCACAGGGAAGGCTCCCTCTGCTGCCAATACTTTGGTGATGCCTTCTCCGATGCCTTTGGCACCTCCCGTAACGATGATAATTTTATCCTTGAGTTGAAGATCCATTATTCAGTTTATAAAATTGTATGGCGTTGAGTCCAAAAATCTTTTCCTGTTCGGCTATGGTCAGTTGCCGGATGAATTTGTCCACTGTATCGTGCACCTGCTTGTAGTTTCCTGCCACCAGGCAAACAGGCCAGTCTGAACCAAAGCAAATCCTGTCTGTGCCAAAAAACTCTGCTGCTGTTTCCATATAGGGCATCAGGTCGTCATAGGTCCAATTGGCATAGTCTGCCTCGGTGATGATGCCACTAATTTTACAGTAGATGCGTGGATTTGTAGAAAGGATTCTCAGGTTTTCTTTCCAATCTTTGAATTGTTTGTTTTTGATATCAGGTTTTCCCAAATGATCCAAAATCAGGGGATTGTCAGGGAGCTTATCAGTCATCTTCACCAAGGCTGGTAGTTGGTTGTGATAAACCAGCAGGTCATAGGTGTAAGGAGTTTTAGCCAACTGTTTCAGGTTCTGCTGGAAGATCTTGTTGGTCAGGTATTTGGCGTCAGGAGCCCCTTGTATGACAGACCGGAAACCTACCAGTTTGGGTTTGTGAGCATAAGCTGACAATTCCATCGCCAGATCAGTGGTGTGGAGGTTGATCCAGCCTACTACTCCCTTGATGAAATCATTTTTTTCTGCAAGGTCCAGCAGGAACCGGGTTTCTTCACGTGTTTCATCTGCCTGAACGGCTATTGTGCCAGCAATATGCAAGTCTTTCAGGATTGGAGCCAGGTCCCCCGGAAAGAAATCCCTTCGGATTACAGCCATCTCGTTGCTGATCCAGCTATGCCGCTCCGGTTCATATTGCCAGAAATGCTGGTGGGCATCAATCCGCATAAGCCACAGCCGTTTGATGTTGTTCTCCTAATCCTTCAATACCCAATTTTACCTGATCACCCGGTTTCAGGTACCAGGGTTCGGGTTTTTGTCCGAGTCCCACGCCAGCCGGAGTTCCCGTGCTGATGACATCCCCTGGAAGCAGTGTCATGAATTGGGAAATATAACTTACGAGGTGAGGGATATTGAAAATGAGGTCTGCTGTGGTAGAATCTTGCATACGTTTGCCGTTCACGTCAAGCCACAAATGGAGATTGTGCGGATCGCTGACGGCATCGGCTGTAACAAAATAAGGCCCCATAGGCGCAAAGCTGTCACAGCTCTTTCCTTTGACCCACTGTCCGCTCCTTTCGAGTTGGAAAGCCCGCTCGCTGTAGTCGTTGTGCAAACAATATCCAGCAATATACTCCATTGCTTTTGACTCTTCTACATAGCTTGCTTTTTTACCGATGATCACTGCCAACTCAACTTCCCAATCTGTTTTCAATGAACCTTTGGGGATGATAACAGGGTCGTTTGGTCCACACAATGCAGTGGTGCTTTTGAAAAATATAACGGGCTCAGGTGGTGCAGCCATACCGCTTTCCTGGGCATGCTTGGCATAGTTGAGTCCAACACAAATGATTTTAGATGGTCTTTCCACGCACGAAAGGTAGTGAACCGGTGTTGCGAGGGTTGGGCAACTGGCTTGGTTGTCTTTCAACCAGTGGCGCAATTGATCCAATCCGTTGGCTCCCAGAAAATCTTCTGTGAGCGACATACCTGAAGCGGAAATGTCCAAGTGGTTACCCTGGTCATCGGCCAATCCCAATTTTACTTTGCCTTCCTGCTCAAATCTGAATAGTTTCATGTATTTGTTTTTTCAATTGTTCAATCTGGTGAATCCGCCGTCGATGGGGTAGTCGCAACCTGTGATAAAAGAGGCTTGTCTGCTCGCAAGATAAAAGGCCAAAGCCGCTACTTCATCGGGTTGTCCCATCCGGCCAATAGGCTGACTGCTGGCCAATTTCTGAAACATCTCAGCCTGTTGGCCGGGATAGTGTTTGTTGACAAAACCGTCAACAAAAGGGGTATGCACACGTGCTGGTGAGATGCAATTGCAACGAATCCCTTTCTTGATATAGTCGCGCGCCACACTTAGGGTCATGGAGAGGATAGCCCCCTTGCTCATACTGTAGGCAAAGCGGTCGGCAATGCCAACGGTGGCTGCAATGGATGCCATATTGATAATCAGTCCTTCGCCTTGTTCCTCCATATAGGGAATACAGGCCTGCATGCAATTGTATGCCCCCTTGACATTTACCTGGAAAACCTTGTCGAAATCAGCTTCTGGAGTATTGGCCACATTGCCCACATGGGCTATTCCTGCATTGTTGATGAGGATGCCGATCCCCCGCTGAATGGCTATAAGAGAGACTGCCTCTTTCACCTCTTGCTGTTGGGTGATGTCCACTGCATGAAAATGAACGCGCTGTTCATCAATATTGTTTTCCTCCATCCATTGTTGGTCGGGCTTTTTCAGATCGAGTACATCAATCCAAGCGCCATATTGCTGAAACAACTGTACGATGGAAAGACCTATTCCACTGGCCCCGCCGGTAATGATGACGTTGGGGAGAATCAATTCAAAGGGTAAAACTGACATGTTTTGGGTTGTTGGTTTTTTTTGACAATTTAAGATAAACGGGATGAATTAGGGCAATAAAAAAATATTTTTGACTAAATTTCAGTCATGAAATCAGTACGGTTGCTTTCCATCATTTTATTGTCTTTAGCTTTTAACCAATCCTATTCCCAGTTGCCTCCAGCCCCTTATGGAGCCTTGCCGTCAGAAAGGCAGTTGAAGTGGCATGAAACGGAAGTGTATGGCCTGGTTCATTTCACGCCAACAACATTTGAAAACAAGGAGTGGGGTTATGGCGATGCCGATCCTAAAATATTCAATCCCGTTGCCTTCGATGCAGACAAAATTGTTGCTGCATTCAAAGCCGGTGGATTGAAAGGCATGGTGCTGGTGGCCAAACACCATGATGGTTTTGCCCTTTGGCCAACAAAAACCACTGATTATAACATCAGCAAGTCTCCTTTCCGCAATGGAAAAGGGGATATGGTTAAGGAACTGGAACAGGCTTGCAGGAAAGCAGGACTCAAATTTGGAGTGTATTGTTCGCCATGGGACAGGAACAATCCTGTTTATGGCACCTTTGATTATGTGAAAGCCTATCGCGAACAGTTGCGGGAATTGTATACACAGTATGGAGAATTGTTTATGTCTTGGCATGATGGTGCCAATGGGGGAGATGGTTATTATGGAGGAGCAAGGACCAGCCGAAAAATCAATCGCGACACTTATTATGGTTGGGACACCACTTGGGCTATCACACGCAAACTGCAGCCCATGGCCAACCTGTTCAGTGATATCGGATGGGATGTAAGATGGGTGGGTAATGAAAGTGGATTTGCCGGAGAGACGTCTTGGGCTACTTTTACACCCGTTCCGGCAAAAGGGGAGAGCGTTGCATTTCCGGGAAATCTTGATCATACCCAAAATCCCTTTGGAACCCGTGGTGGACAAAATTGGGTACCGGCTGAATGTGATGTGCCGCTCAGGCCAGGATGGTTCTGGCATCCGGAACAGGCGGGTAAGACCAAAACACCGGAGCAGCTTTTCCAATTGTATCTCAAAAGTGTTGGCAGGGGTGCCGCTTTGGATCTGGGTATAGCTCCTGATACCAGCGGTTTGATTGATGCGGAAGATGAAAAGGCATTGGCTGGATTTGGTGAATTGGTCAGCAAAAGTTTTTCCAATAACCTGATTGCAACAGCTAAGTTGAAGGCTAATGGCAGTCGCGGAAAGGATTTTCCTATCAATAATCTTATTGACGGCAATCTCAATAGTTATTGGGCCTCAAGTGATGATATGCATTTGCCTGTCATAGAGGCATCCTGGAACAAGCCTCAAACTTTTGATCTGATCAGGTTGAGGGAGTTCATCCCTCTTGGACAAAGAATTGAATCATTTGATATTGAAGCCCTTGTCAGTGGGCAATGGGTTAAAGTTGGTCAGGCCAATTCTGTTGGGGCTTGCAGGATTGTAATGTTGGATAAGCCAGTGACGGCTGATGGGGTTCGCATCAAGGTCACATCGTCCCCTGTTGCAGTCACTTTCAGTGAAATCGGTATTTATAAGTCTGCATTACAATCAAAATAGCTGGAAGAGCTTGCTTTTGGGGGTACCCAATCTATCAACGGCTCATCTTGGAAAATTTAGGCCCTATGGGATTTCACTCTAATACTTTAGCTACTTTAAGTGTATTTGATTGATAATCAAATATTTGTAATGTTAATTGGGTTGATTTATTTGTATGGGCATTATAAAATTTATTATTTTGTAAAAAAAATTTGGCTAATTAAATATTTGTGTACTTTTAACACGAAAACGATTGCAATTTTTAACGGAAACCATTTCCTTTTTTTTATGCCACTTATAGTTTGCGTAAATTTTACACTTCCATATTTCACACCAATCAAACTACACTATGCTTGTTAAGATCAAACAGCCGGTGAACAGAATCATTATGATGTTTCTGTTGCATTTTGCCGTCCTACTTTCGGCATCGGCACAGAACAGGACTGTGACCGGTAAAATCAGCGATTCCAATGCCGGTACTCCACTCAATGGAGCAACCGTTACAGCAAAAGGGACCAGTAAATCTGTTGTTACAGACGCTTCTGGTAAATTCACTATTGAAGTGCCATCTGCAGTGAATCAACTGGTCGTTTCATTTTCCGGATATGCCACACAGGATGTAACCATCACTGGCTCAATGCTGAACATCAATATGGTCATTGCGTCTGCTACCCTTGGCGATGTGGTGGTCATTGGTTATGGTACCACCAGAAAAAAAGACCTTACGGGTAGTGTGGCAACCATTGGTTCTAAAGATTTTGTCAAAGGCGCCCTCACAACACCTGAACAATTGATTCAAGGTAAGGTGGCTGGTGTACAAATCACCTCCAATAGCGGTGCACCTGGTGCAGGAAGTACCATCAGGATCCGGGGTGGGGCATCACTCAATGCGAGCAACGACCCATTGATCGTGATCGATGGGATGCCCTTGGATAATGGCGGTATCTCCGGACAGGCAAACGCATTGGCGCTGATCAATCCGAATGACATCGAAAGTTTTACCATCCTGAAAGATGCCTCTGCTACAGCAATATATGGTTCCAGGGCTTCTAATGGTGTAATTATGATTACCACCAAGAAAGGTGCGAAAGGAAAACCATCCATCAATTTCAACAGCCAGTTGTCAGTTGGCAAGATTGCCAAGAAGGTTGATGTGCTCAATGCAGCTGAAGTAAGAGATGTTGTGAAACAATACGGAACACCTGCCCTGCAGGAATTGTTGAAAGATATCCACATCAGAGATGGCGTAGAAGGTACCGATTGGCAGGATCAGATTTACCAATCAGCACTCACCTCAGACAACAACTGGAGCATCAGAGGCTCTTTGGGCTCTTTGCCATACAGGGTATCTCTTGGTTACCTTGATCAGGAAGGTGTATTGAAAACTGGAAAACTCGTCAGAACATCTGCAGGTATCAACCTCAATCCCTCATTCTTTAATAATCACCTGAAACTTGATTTCAACCTCAAGTCCACCCAGAGTGAATCTGTTTTTGCCAATGAAGGTGCAATCGGTTCTGCTGTTTCCTTTGATCCTACCAAGCCAGTATACTCGGGTAACAGCAATTATGGCGGTTACTGGGAATGGTTGGATCCATCCTCTTCAACCGGTCTCAAAGCGCTTTCTCCCAAAAATCCTTTGGGTATCCTCATGCAGCGTGACGACAGAAGCAATGTTGTTAGGCATATAGCCAACCTGGTGGTGGATTACAAATTCCATTTCCTGCCAGAGTTGAAAGCTGTTGTGAATGCAGGTGCAGATATGGCTAATGGGGAAGGGACTATTGTCGTTCCTGAATCAGCTGCTGCAACATATTTGCGTTTTAAAGATCCATCTAACAAATTCCATGGTGGAGTTAATAACGAATACAGACAAGAAAGACAGAATACATACCTGAACGCATATTTGAATTATGCAAAGGACATCAGTGCCATCAAGACACGTCTGGATGTAACTGCAGGCTATGAATACCAGGATTACCAGACAACCACATACAATTTTGCGGATAGGACATTTGATAACACGGTAGTGACTACACCCAATTTCGAGTTTGACAAGCCCCAATACAGGCTGGCATCAGCACTTGGGCGTGTGAACCTGAACATCCTGAACAAATACCTCCTTACCGGTTCTGTAAGGCAGGATGGATCTTCTAAATTCAATGCAGACAATCGTTTTGGTATTTTCCCATCTGCTGCATTGGCATGGAAAATCAATGAAGAATCATTCATGAAGAATGCTTCTTTTGTAGATGATCTTAAACTGCGTATCGGTTACGGTGTTACTGGCCAGCAGGATGGTATTGGTTATTATGACTACATTTCCTATTACAACCTGAGCTCCATCACTGCCCAATACCAGTTCGGCAATAACTTTTACCAGATGTTCCGTCCGGGTGGTTACTATTTCAACAGGAAATGGGAGCAAACGGAAACACGCAACGTTGCCCTTGATTTCGGTTTGTTTAATGGCAGGGTTAGCGGTACGGTGGAACTTTACCAACGCATCACTTCCGACCTGTTGAATGAAATCAACCAGCCTGCCGGTACTAACTTCTCCAATAAGATTGTTGCCAACGTCGGTTCAATGGAAAACAAAGGCGTAGAGTTAACCCTGAATGTGCAACCCATCAAAAGGCAAGACCTTGTGTGGGACTTGTCTTTTAATGCAACTTTCAACCAGAATGAAATCACCAAGCTGACCATCTCCGATGATCCTAATTATCCTGGTGCCCGTTTTGGTGGCATTTCTGGTGGAACAGGCAACACCATCATGATCCATTCAGTTGGTTACAATAGGGGAGCCTTCTTTGTTTACAAGCAGGTATATGACAAACAAGGTAAGGCCATCGACAACCTGTTTGCCGATCTCAACAGGGATGGTGTGATCAATGAAAAAGACCTTTACCAATATAAAGGTGTTGATCCACGCATGTTCTTTGGCATGAGTACCAACCTTAGTTTTGGCAAATGGAATGCCGGTCTTGTTGCCCGTTCCAATATCGGTAACTATATGTATAATAACGTTGCCTCCAGCACCGGTACCATCAGGAATATCCTGAATCCTATTGGCTATATTAATAATGGTTCCCGTGAAGTGCTGAGAAGCGGTTTCAGTGGAAGCGGCGCCAATTATTACCTTTCTGATTACTATGTTCAGAATGCGTCATTCTTGCGTATCGACAACATCAATTTGGGATACAATGTGGGCCAGGTGCTCAACAACAAAGCCAATCTCCGTTTGAGTGCCAATGTGCAAAACGCTTTGGTGGTAACCAAATATAACGGTCTGGATCCTGAAATGAATGGCGGTATCGACAACAATTTCTACCCAAGGCCAAGAACAGTAGTATTTGGAATAAACCTTGATTTTTAATCTTCATCGTATAATTATCATATATGAAAAAGAATATCATAAACATAGTGGCTTCAGTAGTCCTTTTTTCAGGTGCTTTGGTGTCTTGCTCCAAACAACTTGATTTGCTGCCACTGAACGACATCACTTCTGAGCAGGTTTACAAAACCACTGAAGGATACAAACAGGCATTTGCCAAACTGTATGGCAGCTTCGCAACAACAGGCAATCAGGGCCCCGCAGGCAATGGTGATATCCAAGGTTTGGATGAAGGTACTGCCGACTTTTTGCGTCTCTTTTGGAAAGCACAGGAACTCAGTACTGATGAGGCAGTTGTAGCGTGGGGCGATCCCGGTATCCAAGATTTCCACAACATGAACTGGTCATCTAACAATCCGATGCTTACCGGTCTATATTACAGGTCTTTCTACCAGATCACTTTGTGCAATGATTTCATCCGTCAGGCTTCAGACGCCAATCTGAGCGCCAGGGGTATTGCCGGTGCAGATGCTGAAACCATCAAAAAGTACAAGTTGGAAGCACGCTTTCTTCGCGCTTACCAATATTGGGTGTTGATGGATCTCTTCGGTAATGTTCCATTTGCTACCGATGAGCAGGCTTTGGGCTCTTTCACACCCAAACAAGCCTCCAGAACTGAAATCTTCTCTTATGTAGAAACAGAATTGAAGGCTATTGAGGCAGAACTGCCAGCTGCCAGGGCAAATGAATATGGTCGCGCCGACAAAGCAGCAGCACAAGCCCTGTTGGCCAGAATCTACCTGAATGCAGGTGTTTACACCGGAACAGCCCGTTATGCTGACGCCATGACTTACTCCAAAAAAGTGATTGATGCCGGATATTCTTTAATTGCAGACTATACACACCTGATGCGTGCCGACAACAACACGAATACCTCGGAGTTCATTCTGACCATCAATTACGACGGTCTCAAAACACAGAACTGGGGTGGCACTACATTCCTTACACATGCTCCTGTTGGTGGTGATATGAATGCCGCTGAATATGGCATCGATGGCGGTTGGTTCGGCTTAAGAACAACCAAAAACCTTCCGTCCCTGTTCCCTGATGTAAACGGTACTGCCGACAAGCGTGCACAGTTTTTCACCCAAGGCCAGAACATGGATATCAATGACCTCACCAACTTCAAAGAAGGTTATGCCGTTTCCAAATTCAGGAATGTCAAGAAAAACAATACAGTAGGCTCCAACCTTACCTGGGTGGATATTGATTTCCCCATTTTCAGGCTTGCTGAGCAATACCTGATCTATGCTGAAGGCGCTGCAAGGGTTGGATCTGCTGCTGAAAAAACAACTGCTGTAGGGTATGTTAACAATATCAGGCAACGTGCTTACGGTAATGCCAATGGCAATATCGCAGCGGGTTCACTTACTCCTGAATTCGTACTGGATGAAAGGGCAAGGGAACTTTATTGGGAAGGACACCGCAGAACAGACCTCATCCGCTTCGGCAAATTCACCGATGGCAGCTACCTCTGGCCTTGGAAGGGTGGCGTAAAAGGTGGAACTGGTGTAGCAGCGTTTAGAAACCTGTTCCCTCTGCCTTCCGCAGACGTTTCCTCCAATCCCAACATCAAACAAAATGCAGGTTATTAATGACATTCAACTAAATTGAGTTACATGAAAAATATATTCAAACCATTGATGATTGCCATTTCAGCCATGGCCATTTTATCCTCCTGCAGCAAGGAGGAAGACAGGGAAATTTTCCTGGGCGGAACAGCACCAGTGCTTTCTGCATCAGTTTCTGGAACTATTCCATTGGGATTCGCAACAGAAAATAATGCTGCTGTAAAGTTCAGTTGGACAAACCCAGATTATGATTTTGCATCTGGAGTAAGCAGCCAGGATGTCAATTATACACTTGAAATTGATGTTGCAGGACAGAGCTTCAACAGTGCAAATAAGAAAGCTGTTTCCATCAGCAAAGACCTGAGTGTATCTTATACCCAAAAGGAGTTCAACATCATTCTCAGTGACCTGCAGTTGAAATTGAACGCACCTGCAGCTGTAGAAGTAAGGCTCATTGCTTCATTGGGGGCCTCTGCTACACGTCTTGTTTCCAACACCATGAAATTCAATGTTACACCTTTCGCACCTCCTCCAAAAGTTCCGGTTCCAACTGCCGGTACGCTTTGGATCATCGGCGATGCAGTGGCTTCAAGCTGGAACAATCCGCTTCCTTCGCCTTTTGATGCCACACAGAAATTCACTAAAGTTTCTGAAACATTGTATGAACTGGTGGCCAATTTCGTTGGCGGCGGTGCTTACAAACTCATCCAGGAAAATGGTGTATGGGGTACCCAATACCACATGGTGGAAGGCAATGCCAATGGTGGCACTTTCGAGAAAAAAGATGCTGATCCTGCTTTTGTTGGACCTACTGCAGGTAAATACAAAATCAGTGTTGATTTCCAAACCGGCAAATTCACCGTGACCAAACAATAAGGTTTAATACCAAAATAATCAAACATGAAAAAGCTGATAAATATCGGATCCTCACTGGTCCTGGCTATAATGATGATGCTGGCTTCGTGTGAAAAGATTGAGCCATTGGCAATCTATAACACGGCGGGTAATGCATTTCTTACTGCATCCGCGGCAACGATCGCACCCGCTCCTGCAGACTCCCTGAAAACGGTTTTGTCTTATACATGGACATACCCCAAATATTCCGTTGATTCCATGACGGTTAAATACATTGTACAAATTGATTCTGCCGGCAGGAACTTCTCCAAAGCATCCCAGAAAGTGCTTACAGGTGCTTTGTCTGCCTCATTTACCGCAAAGGAGTTGAATGATATTGCCATTGGTTTTGGGTTTCAGTACAATAAACTGTACAATATGGAGGCCAGGATTATTTCCTCCATGTCCAACAACAATGAGCGCAAATTTTCCAACACAGTTGCCTTGAGGTACACGCCCTATGTTGTTCCTCCCAAAGTGACTCCGCCAACATCCAAGCAACTTTTCCTGGTTGGTTCAGCCACTGCAGGTGGATGGAACAACCCTGTTCCCACACCTTCACAACAATTTACCAGGGTAGACTCTGTAACCTATGAAGGTACCTTTTACATGAAAGGTGGTCAACAATACCTTTGTTTGCCTGTGAATGGCGACTGGAGCAACAAATATTCCGTAAAGGATAATAATGCTGTTGGTTTGAATAAGGGTGGTGATTTCGGTTACAACCTTTCAGATAATTTCCCCGGCCCCGACAAAACCGGACTTTATAAACTGAGAATGGATTTCCAGTCTGGCAAATTCACTGCCACATTGGTTCAGGAATTCGGTTTGCTCTGGGTTGCAGGCGACTATCAAGGATGGAATCCCGGAACAGCGCCTCAATTGGGTTCTCCCAAGAAAGATGGTGATCATGAAGGATATGTTTATGTAAAACCTGGCGGAAGCTATGAGTTCAAACTGACCTCCCAGTCTGATTGGAACGGAACCAATTTTGGTGATGGTGGCAGCGGTAATTTGAGCTCTTCAGGTGGTAACCTGAAATTCCCCGGCGAAGGTTTCTTCCGTATCAATGCCAACACTGCAACGAATAAATACACCATTGCTCAAACAACTTGGGCTTTGATTGGTGGTTTTACCGGTTGGGGTAGCGATGTTGCCATGACGCTCAACAACAGTGTATGGGAAGGAACTGTTACCATTGGTGGCCGTGAAGAATTCAAATTCCGAGCCAACAGCGATTGGGGTGTGAATTTGGGAGATAACAACACCGATAATTCACTGGAGTACAATGGTGCCAACCTTGTCTTACCAGGAGCCGGTACTTATAAAATCAGCCTTGATTTGACCAACCCCGGTTATTACACTTATAAAATTGTCAAACAATAAAGTATCCATTTGACTTCTGAAATGCCCCTCAATTGAGGGGCATTTTGGTTCTGTTAACTTAATTTTGATTGTATGTCACAGATACCTTCTTCCATATTGGATTTTCTGCAGGATCCTTATCCCATTGCTGAATCCCAAATTGAGTTTTATCAACGCAACCGTTTCATCAAATTGAAGCAGGTGCTGAATGCCGAAACTGTTGAATTTTTCTCCAACCGCATCACCCAAAAGGTTCATGAATTGAGTGGGGAAAAAAGAGCACTGGAAGAAAGGGATACCTATGGCATGGCTTTTCTGCAGATTTTTAATCTCTGGAAAGAGGATGAAGCCATCCGGGAATTGATCTTCAGCAAAAGAGTGGCAGGCATTGCCACGGCACTCATGCAAACTAAAGGAGTGAGATTGTATCACGACCAGGCCTTATACAAGGAGCCCGGTGGTGGTTTCACCCCCTGGCACGCAGACCAGTATTATTGGCCACTGGCATCAGACAAAACGGTTACGGCTTGGATGCCATTGCAGGAAACACCTTTGGAGATGGGGCCTCTGGAATTCAGTGCCGGAAGCCATGTGATTGTTGAAGGCAGAGAACTGGCCATCAGTGATGAAAGTGAGAAAATCATTCAGCAGAAACTTAGAGTAACAGACTTTGAACATGTGGTTGAAAAATTCGAATTGGGTGAAATCAGCTTCCATTCCGGTTGGGTGTTCCACCGTGCAGGTGCCAACAAGACATCAACCATGCGACAGGTGATGACGTCGATTTACATGGACAGCGAAATGAAATTGGCAGAACCGCAAAATGACAATCAGATCAATGACTGGAATACCTGGTGCCCGGGTGCTGTTGTTGGTGAGGTTATTGATAGTCCACTGAACCCGGTTTTGTATACCCAGGAATGATCATTTGAACATGAAAAATATATATTTAGTCCTTGCAACAGCCTTATTATTATCCTCTTCCCAAGCACAAATCCAACACCTTGAGCCGATGAATTGGTGGGTAGGGATGAAAGATCCCAACCTGCAAATCATGGTCAATGGAAAAGGGATAGGTAATACCAAACCTGTGATAAACTATCCCGGTGTTACAGTCAAAAATACTGTCAAAGGGGATTCTGAAAATTACCTTTTCATCAACCTGATCATCGACCCCCAAACCAAGCCTGGCAAATTCCCCATCTCTTTTTTCAAGGATGGTAAGGTAGTGGAAAAGTATGTTTACAGCCTGCAAGCCCGTTCAGCTGTGTCCAAAGGGTTAGAGGGATTCAACAGCAAAGATGTGATTTGCCTGATTACGCCAGACCGTTTCGCTAATGGCGATACTTCTAATGACATCATTCCCGGAGCAAGGGAAAAGGCTGTCAACCGGGCATTTCAGGGTGCAAGGCATGGTGGGGATATCCGTGGCTTAATCAATAGCCTGGATTATCTGAAAGGGATGGGGTATACCGCCATCTGGCCTCAACCCATGGTTGAAAACGACATGTCGTCCTATTCTTATCATGGTTACGCCATTACTGACCATTATAAAGTTGATCCTCGTTTTGGAACGATAGAGGAATACAAAGAGTTGGCATCCAAAGCCAGAGAAAAAGGAATCAAATTGATCTATGATGCAGTTTTGAACCATATCGGTTCAAGTCACTGGTGGATGAAAGACTTACCTTTCAAGAATTGGATTAATCATCTCGGAACAAAAACGCAGACTACTCATGTCAGAACGGTCAATCAGGACCCCAATGCATCGCAATACGATAGGGAACTCATGACAAAGGGATGGTTTGTTGAAACCATGCCCGACTTGAACGGTGAAGATCCCTTGCTGGCAACGTATATGATTCAAAACAATATCTGGTGGATTGAAACCCTTCACTTGGGTGGAATCCGATTGGATACTTATGGCTACAGTGTCAAATCACTCCTCAATGCCTGGGCTTGCCGCATCATGCAGGAATACCCTCAATTCAGCTTGGTAGGCGAGGAATGGAGCTTGAATCCGCTGATAACCGCATACTGGCAGGCTGGTAAGCAAAATGCCGATGGCTATACTGGTTGTTTGGGCTCCACGATGGATTTCCCACTCCAGTCAGCGCTGGTGGAATCATTGCGGCAAAAAGACAGGACCATTTGGGGCAAAGGCATGAATATACTCTACGAATCTTTGGCCAATGACTTCACTTATGCAGCGCCTAACAAATTGCTCATTTTTGGTGATAACCACGATATGGATAGGCTGCATACCCAATTGGGAAAAGATCTGGCACTAACCCAAATGGCTGTAACCTGCTTGTTGACCCTGCGGGGAATTCCACAGGTATATTATGGCACGGAAATTTTGCTCGATAATTCAACTCATCCGGGTGATCATGGATTCATTCGGACTGACATGCCCGGAGGATGGCAGGGTGATCGAGTTAATGTATTCCAATCAAAAGGATTGTCAGCGGAGCAGGTTTCTATGCAAGAACACATGAGGTTGCTGATGCAGTGGCGCAAACATAATAAGGCAGTCGTTTCCGGCAAAACATTGCATTTTGCCCCATTCAATGACATATACGTGTACTTCCGTTATACCGGAAATGAGAAGGTAATGGTCATCTTGAACAGGAATGAAAAGCAAGTCAACATTGACCCCAGTCGTTTTACTGAAATCATTGGGAATAATAAAACCGGAAAGAATATTTTGTCAGGAAAGGTTATGGATATCACCCGTTCTTTTGAAGTTCCTGCAAAGACTGCATTGGTGCTGGAAATCAATTGACCTGCTGCCAGATTCTTAATGTTTCTTACATGCATCTTCCATGGATAGCAATTCCTGCCAAATTTCCTTCATGATTGGCAATGCATCAGGGATTTGGTAAGTGCGTTCATCAATGGCATGTACAGGCAGGATTCTTTTGGTTGAACTGCTGATGAATGCTCCTTTCGCATGATGTATTTCTTCCAGCTTGATTTCCCTGACCTCCAATGCCAAACCAAGCTGCTGTGCTGCCGAAAGGATATTTTTTCTGGTAATGCCTTTGAGCATTCCAGATGCTGGTGTAAGAAGTGTATCCTCTTGGGTGATCAGGAAAAAATTGGATCTTGGGCATTCCCTAATCTGGCCTTGATGGTGATAGAGGATGTCATCAGCCCCCATTTCCTGCATCCATTTTTGAAGCCAGATAGCCATGAGGTAGTCGGTTGTTTTCACTTCAGGCAATTGTCTTTGATAATCTCTTGTAGCCAACTTAATGCCTGTTGTTGAAATATCATTGGGTGGAGGCATTAAAGATTGCTGAACCATTGAAAACCTGGGTTTTGTAACAGTATAGCCATCTTCTGCATCCCCTCCTGTCAATAGCAATTTTAATCCAGAATGTTGCATGTTGTTCTTTTCAACCAATGTATGAACCAATGCTTCAATATCACCTTTGGAATGATTGATTTCCAGTCGCATATAAGCTGCCGAAGCAAAAAAGCGATCCAGGTGGTCATTCAGAAAAAGAGGATCAGTTCCATCAACCCGCAGGAAGTCAAAAATGCCATATCCACGCTGGATGCCTAAGTCACCTATAGGAAGGCTTGCTTCATCGGCAGGAATGAAAACTTCGTTAATGTATGCGTATGTCGTTGCCATAGATTGAATAGTTTGCTTGTAGGATCAAGTAATTCGAAAGCTAAATTATGGATTCCACTTTGCATCGTAACTTTGAATCCAACAAAAGATACATATGGAAGTTGGAATCGACAGTTTTGC
>JBDLUN010000162.1:0-5034 GCA_039805245.1 Bacteroidota bacterium | reverse complement strand
GGTTTCTCTAAAAGAACCGATGAAGCTTTGGCTACCTGGAATGAAGAAAAGGTCTTGGCTGATGCGGTTTGGGTGATCAGGAATTTCAAGCCGGATATCATCATTACACGCTTTCCCGAAGACAGTAGGGCTGGTCATGGTCACCATTCCGGATCTGCTGTTATTGCGCGAAAAGCATTTTTGGCAGCAGCTGATCCAAACCGTTTTCCAGAACAGCTGAAAAACGGTGTAACGGTTTGGCAAGCCAAACGGATCATGTGGAATACATTCAGCTTTGGTAACAGCAATACCACAAGCGAAAATCAGATGAAGATAGAAGTTGGTGGCTATCTGCCGCTCTTGGGAAAAAGCATCGGAGAAATTGCAGCAGAGAGCAGAAGTCAGCACCGGAGTCAGGGTTTTGGATCGGCCTCCTCTCGCGGAACTGCTACCGAATATTTTGTGCATACCCTGGGTGAAAAGGCCACCAAGGATCCCATGGAAGGGGTAGATGACAGTTGGAATCGGGTTGCCGGTGGTGCAGCAATCAAAGCTGCAGTGGATGCGCTTGTTACTTCCTACAAAGTTGCTGATCCTTCCGCATCCTTGCCCCAATTGCTTTCCATCTACGCCATGCTCAACACGGTGGGTGATGCTTACTGGCGCAATCAGAAAAAACAGGATGTGGAACAGTTGGTGCTCGCTGTTGCAGGATTGCACCTGGAAGCGCTGGCCGACAAACAGATGGTCAAGCAAGGAGACAGCTGCAAGGTCAGTGTGAATATCATCAACCGGTCATCTGCAGCAGTATCTCTGAAGGGAATGCAACTCAACAGCATGTCAATGGAGTTTGCCGCTCCACTTTCTCCCAACACCAACTTCAGCCAGACGCTGACTGTTGCCGTTTCACCAAACCATCCTGTTTCCCAACCCTATTGGTTGGCCAACCCCATGAATACGGGGCATTTCAATGTTTTTGACCAACAACTGATAGGCAAAGCTCAAAACGATCCTGCTTTCACCACCCTGGTGGAGTTGAATGTAATGGGCCAAACCATTGCATATCGGGTCCCTGTAATGCACCGGATTGTTGATCCTGCAATTGGGGAATTTTTTCATCCGGTCATCGTCGTGCCTCCTGTTACTATCCCACAAGAACCCTTACCGGTGTTGGTGAAGGGGAATGCCAAAGATGCATCTGCTTCTACTCCAGCCAAAACATTGCCACCAGTGATGCACACCATCAATTATGAGCATATTCCGCGGGTGACTTATTTCAGCAATGCCGAGCCCAAAGTGATTCGGGTCGATCTCAAGACTGCTGGAAAAAAAGTGGGATATATTGTAGGAGCGGGGGATAAAGTTCCGGCTATGATAGAGCTCATGGGCTTTCAGGTCATGGAGCTGGAGCGTGAAGATATCACTGCTGAAAAGCTGAAACAATTTGATGCAGTGGTTGTTGGAGTTAGGGCATACAATGTCAACGACTGGATGAATGAAAAATATGATTTGCTGATGAACTATGTGCGCAATGGCGGCAATATGGTTGTTCAATACAATACGAACAGCTTTGCCGGTCCGCTTCAAAAAATGCAGATTGGTCCGAAGCCCTTCATGATCTCAAGAGGCAGAACTACTGAAGAGGATGCTGCCATTACCTTCCTTGCACCTGAAGATCCGGTTCTTAATTTCCCCAACAAGATTACCGCTGAAGATTTCAAAGGTTGGATTCAGGAAAGAGGCATTTATTATGCAGATAATTTCGACCAGGATTACAAGGCCATCTTGTCCATGCACGATCAGGGCGAAGCGGATCTGAAAGGCAGTCTCATCGTGCGCCAGGAAGGCAAGGGCAGATTCATATACACAGGATTGGTTTTCTTCAGGGAATTGCCAGCCGGCGTGCCCGGTGCATTCAGGCTTTTCGCCAACCTGATTTCCAATCCAAACAAACAACTCAATGAGTCAAAATAATAGAGGCCGGTCGCCTGTCTTTGCGCTCTTGGTGGGATTGGGATTAGGTTTGCTGATTGCATTGGTGAGAAAAAAGATAGCCTTGGGATTGCTCATTGGCATTCTGGTAGCGGCCATCATTTACAAACGGGATAAACGATGAGTATACTGGATTGGGGAGTTTTGTTAATGACCTTGATTGTAGTGGTCTTGTATGGTGTTTACAAAGGACGAACCACCAAAGATATCAATGGCTATTACCGCAGTGGGAGGGAGCTTCCTTGGTATATGGTTATGCTCAGCATTGTAGGCACGCAGGCCAGCGCCGTAACATTTTTGTCGGGTCCAGGACAAGCTTATACCGATGGCATGCGCTTCGTGCAGTATTATTTTGGTCTGCCGTTAGCCATGATTGTGCTCTGCATCACATTTGTTCCCATCTTCCACAAGCTTAATATTTACACAGCTTATGAGTTTCTCGAGAAGCGCTTCGACCGAAAAACGAGAACCTTCACCGCTTTTCTTTTTTTATTTTCCAGGGCATTGGCAACAGGCATAAGTGTTTATGCTCCTGCCATCATTTTATCTTCCGTATTGGGTTGGAATATTTACCTCACCAATGTTTTCATGGGCGGGGTTGTTATCCTTTACAGCATTAGCGGCGGTGCCAGGGCGGTGGCCTATACGCAACAGCTTCAGCTGGGCATCATCTTCTCGGGGTTGTTTCTGGCGGCCTGGTTGTTGTTGGGCATGTTGCCAGAAGGCATGGACTTTACTGCTGCCTTGGAGTTGGGCAAGGAAATGGGTAAGATGAATGTCATCACCACAGGTTTCACTGATGAAGGCTTCAATTGGAATGACCGCTTCAACCTTTTTAGCGGCATCATCGGGGGATTTTTTCTGGCCTTATCCTATTTCGGTACAGATCAAAGCCAGGTTGGGCGCTACCTTACGGCAAGTTCCGTCCGGGAAAGCCGTATCGGACTCATCATGAACGGCATCGTCAAAATCCCGGTGCAATATTTCATCCTGCTCATCGGCGTGCTTGTTTTTGTCTATTATATGTTTCATACATCGCCGGTGTTTTTCAACCAGTTGGCAGTGGATAAGTTGAAAACAACTGCCTACAAAACAAAGGTGGAACAGTTGGAGCAGGAGCATGCTCAACTGGCAGCGCAAAAACAGCTCTTGCTTGTACAATGGGAAAAAGGGGAGCGACAGGAAACCAAGTCGCAATTGATGGAGATCAGCTCCCGGGAGTTGAGTATCAGGAAATCCATGATGGCCTTGGTGAAGGAATCAGGCATCCCCATAGAGCAGTCGGATACCAATTACATCTTCATCCGCTTTGTGATGGACCATATGCCCAAGGGTTTGATCGGACTCTTAATTGCTGTAATCTTCCTGGCAGCCTGGGGCAGTATTGCTGCAACACTCAACTCGCTCTCATCTGCAACCCTGATTGATTTCCATAAGATTCACATCAACCCCAACCCATCAACTGATGAGGAATTCAGACTATCCCGTTGGTACACTTTATTCTGGGGAATATTTTGCATTGTATTCGCACAGTTCGCCACCAACCTGGGCAGCCTTATCGAAGCGGTCAATATTCTGGGTTCTTGGTTTTATGGGGTGATGTTGGGGATTTTCCTGGTGGCCTTCTACCTCAAACGGGTTAAAGGCAATGCTGTTTTCTATGGGGCGATTCTGGGAGAATTGACTGTACTCAGCATGTACAAATTCACAGACATTGGCTGGCTCTGGCTCAATGCGATTGGTGCATTGGCGGTTGTTATTTATGCAGTGATGTTTGAGTTCACAATTTTCAAGAAAAAATGATTGGGATTCCAGCACTTAAATAAACAATAAATCCCTGAATTGCTTCAAGGATTTATTTGTGCCCGGGGCGGGAATCGAACCCGCACTCGCTTTTTCGGCGAACAGGATTTTAAGTCCTGCGTGTCTACCGATTCCACCACCCGGGCTTCTGGAGACTAAATTCATGATGTCAATAAACAAAAAATTCCATCCTAGGATGGAATTTTGAGCGGAAGACGAGATTCGAACCCGCGACCCTAACCTTGGCAAGGTTATGCTCTACCAGCTGAGCTACTTCCGCGTATATAAGAGCGTTTTGGGGTTGCAAAAATAGGAATAAGAATTGAAATAAAAAAACAAAAATTATTCTTATTTATATTTTGGCGTGTACAAGGTGTTTTCTGGTACTTCCACCTTGGGTTTTCCCTTGTAATGCATGCTGTACAATCCATAGCAACCACCCATCACAAATGCAACGATGGCGAAGAGCTGAATGTGAAAAAGGAAACGTGAAGAAGCTACCCAATTTCTGCCAAAATCATTCTTGGCTGCTGTATCGTTCGTGTTGTTTTGCATAAATCTGTTTTGCCTCGCAAAAATAATGAAAGGTGTTTATATTTCAATTGCCTGTAGAAACAATTTCAGAAAACCTTGTTTTCTTGTTGATGAAATGCTGCCACACAATACTGCCCGTATATCTTCCTTGCACAGGCTTGCTTTTGTCAAGCGGAATGGGGTTCAATTTGTTTCGCTTGAACAACCAAGATAAGAATCCAACATGTGCTTTCATTACTGCCACAAAATAGGAGGGTTGTCCATTCACCACATTTTTCCAAGCACTGATGGCATCCAAGGCAAAGCGAGCGGTAATCACCAAGAACCGCTCAACTCCACCCAGATTTTTCCATAACATAATCAAGTTGTTTCGGAAATTCAGAAAAACCTTTCTGGGGTTGTCTTTGGGCAAGGTACCGCCGCCAATATGATATACAACAGAAGCGGGGCAAGACATAATGGTGTAACCGGCCAACTGCATACGCCAACAGAGGTCAATCTCCTCCTGATGGGCAAAAAAGAAGGCATCAAAACCGCCCATGGCTTGAAAAATGGATTTTCTGGTGAACATGGCCGCACCAGATGCCCAAAAAAGGGGTGTTGGCGCGTCATATTGGTGTGCATCTTTTTCCAAGGCATCAAAGATCCTCCCCTTTGAAAAGGGATATCCCAACCGGTCAATCCAACCACCAGCTGCTCCGGCATATTCAAACCTTTCGCGTGCAT
>JBDLUN010000161.1:0-2876 GCA_039805245.1 Bacteroidota bacterium | reverse complement strand
GGGATGCGGTTTTTTTAATTTCACAGCAATATTTACGCTTGAGCAGCGTTTTTATAGCCAGGATGCAGTGTTACCAAACTGTTTCCTGCCACCATTCCTTCTGTATCCCGTTGATCATTTAACCCTATTCCGTATCCTTTTACAATCCAAAAATTGATAAAAGGTTGATTATGAGCCCTTTAATAAGTGAGAAAATGTTGCGTTACCTGTACAACGAGATGTCGGCAGAAGAGAGCATGGTGTTCCTGAAATTTATCAATAGCAGTCCCGCTGCAAAGGAACAATTCAACCAAATGAAAGAAGGTTTTGAAACCTTGAACGGTATCAGCCTAAATCCTTCCAGAAATACCGTCGACAGGATACTGTCTTACGGGTCTATTGATGGATTTTCCATGCAATAAAACATCCCCTCATTTCTTTTTCTTGAACTCCAGGCAAATGGATGTTAGTCCGCATGCCTCACATTTCGGATTCCTCGCCAGGCAGGTGTATCGCCCATGTAGGATCAACCAATGGTGTGCCTTGTGCACCAGTTCTTCCGGAATATATTGAATCAGCTGTTTTTCTGCTGCCAAAGGTGTTGTTGCCCCCCGGGTCAATCCGAGTCGCGCTGACACCCTGAACACATGGGTATCCACAGCCATATTGGGCTGTTGGTCGATTACCGACGTTATTACATTAGCGGTTTTCCTGCCCACTCCGGGCAATTTCACCAACTCTTCCACCGTCATCGGCACTTCCCCGCCAAAATCCTGCATCAACATTTGTGCCATGCCAATCAGGTGTTTGGTTTTGTTGTTGGGATAGGATATGCTCCTGATCAGTGGGAACAGGGTATCGAAATCCGTTACCGCCAGTGCAGCTGGATCAGGGAATTGCTTGAAAATGGCCGGTGTGGTGAGGTTGACCCGCTTGTCTGTGCATTGTGCCGAAAGGATTACGGCCACCAGCAATTGGAAGGGATTGTCGTACAACAACTCCGTTTCCGCCTCGGGAATATTTTGCTGAAAATGGTCAATGACAATGGCATAGCGCTCTTTCCTTCTCATGTCTTGCAATTTCAGCAATATTCACTGATTTTCACTAAATTCAAACCTCAAAACTGATTGCCATATGAAACCAATTCTCAGGATCCAGCTCTCCCTTATGATGTTTATGCAATTTTTCGTTTGGGGTGCCTGGTACGGACAAATGAGCAAATACATGACCGACCAGCTCGGGGCCACCGGTGATCAGGTGGGAAGCGCTTACGCTGCATTTTCTATCGCCATGATCATTGCGCCCTTCTTTGTGGGTATGTTGGCAGACCGCTATTTCCAGGCACAAAAAGTGTTAGGGGTATTGAATATCCTGGGTGCTGCCATCCTCTATATCCTGACCACCATCACTGATGCGGATCAATTCTATTGGGTGATGTTGGGGTATTGCCTCACTTTCGCACCAACCATTGCCTTGACGGCATCCATTTCGATGCGGAATATGTCGAATGCCGAAAAAGAATTCCCTGCCATCAGGGTATTCGGTACTATCGCCTGGATTGCAGTAGTAAACCTGGTAGGCTTCATGGGCGTGGGTGATAAAGTGACCATCTTCCAAATATCCATGGTTTCTGCCTTGGTGCTGGGTGTGCTTTCCTTTTTCCTTCCGGCTACACCACCCACGGCAACAGGTCCCAGCAGCTTCGGACAAATCATCGGTAAGGATGCCTTTGTGCTTTTCAAAGACAGGTCCTTCCTCATCTTTTTCTTCTCTTCCGTGCTGATTTGTATCCCCCTTTCTTTTTATTACACTTGGGCCAACCCATCGCTGACAGACGGTTTCAAGGCCGCGTTCCCGGATGCCGACCCTAGTACTTTCCGGATTGAGAACATGATGTCGCTCGGACAGGTTTCGGAGGTTCTTTTCATGTTGTTGTTACCACTCGCCTATTCCAGGTTGGGTGTGAAAAATATCCTCATTATCGGGTTGGTGGCCTGGATCATCCGCTTTGCATTTTTCGGATATGGTGATGCAGCCCTTTCAAGATGGATGCTGTATGCTGCTATCCTCCTGCATGGCGTCTGTTATGATTTCTTCTTCGTCAGCGGCATGATCTATACCGATGCCAAAGCCGGTGCTAAAATCAAATCACAGGCACAGGGACTGATTTCCCTCGCCACCTATGGATTGGGCATGTACATCGGTTCTATTGTAGCCGGTAAGGTGAAAGACACTTATACGGCAGACAATGTGACCAACTGGTTAAATGTATGGCTGGTGCCTGCAGGCATAGCTGCTGTGATTTTAGTGCTTTTCCTGCTTTTCTTCAAGGATAGGAAGGAGGTAGTGATGAGTGAAAAGGGATAAGGGAAAAGTGAAAAGAGATGAGGCATAAGGCATAAGGCAAAAGAATAAATTAAATTTTATTTTATGGTTAAGTTAGCGATGTTAGGTTCCGGATTCATCGGAAGGTTTTATGCAGACTCCATTCAGGGTTTGCGCAGCAAGGATAGGATTGTATCCATATACTCTCGCAGGGAAGAGCAGGCTAAAAAGTTTGCAGAGGATTATGGTTGCGACCATTACACTACCGATATGGAAGAATCCATAGCCCATCCGGATGTGGATATGGTTTGCATTTCATTGCCCAACAACCTGCATGAAACGGCAGTGATGTTGTGCATCAAACACAAGAAGGCAGTAATCACAACCAAGCCGCTGGGTCGCAATGCCGCAGAAGCCAAGCGTATGCTGGATGCTGTTGAGCAGGCGGGAATTTTCAATGGATATCTGGAAGATCTCGTGTATACACCAAAGTTTCTCAAGGCATACGAAAGTGTCAAAAACGGAGCACTCGGCAGGATTCTGTGGGCGAAATCCAGGGAAACCCATCCTGG
>JBDLUN010000160.1:0-5177 GCA_039805245.1 Bacteroidota bacterium | reverse complement strand
TTGAACTTTCCTTCCCTGTTGGGTAATGCTACACCATCAAAACCTGCACCATTGGTGATTCTCACAACTGCTTTGGCTTCGAGTGGCAATACAACACCTTCCACTTCACCAAAATTGGCGTTACAGAAAGGACGCAATACAGGTCTCAGGTAAAAAGTTGTGTCATTTTTTTCTTCAATAGACCTGGCGATATCAAAGTCGACCCAAACCTTGGTGCTGCTGTCGGCTCCACGCTGCCTGTGGTTGTTGAATAATTTTACGTACAAGAGGTTGTTGGTCTCGTTCTTCAGTTGAAGCGGATAGGAAACACTATCCTTAACAACCCTGTTGCGGCTGCCCAATGTGATGCGGATCTTGCGCACGGTACCGGCAGCGATATTGGCTTCACCGAGTTTGGTTTCCACACCATTCCTGAGGCTCAATACGTCAATCAATGCTGGGGTGAAATTGATATCAACCCACTCACCATATCCATCTTTCCTTTTTTCATGGTCATCACGATCATCGTCGTTCTTTCCATGATCATCGTGGTGCTTGTGAAGAGAATCATTGTCCACTTTCACTTCCACTTTGGTAATATCGATGAAGACGGAGTCAAATTCACCCGGACCGTCAGTCAGGTAAACGGAGAGGTTGCCCCTGGAGGCGTTGACACCATTTTTGGTACAAGCGGAGAGGAATACTACCAATGCTACCACCAGGGAAGCCATGCCGAGGAAAATTTTGTTTGTCTTCATACTATTGATTTTTGAGGTTTTGTTTCAGTGGGTATCGTACCCGTTACAATCCTATAGATAGACAATAACGTCACCGGTTTAATCTAAATTTCCCTTTAGGATAACTTTAACAGCCTCCCCATTTAGGGCGAACCAACCACCGATTTGCAGTAACTTGCAGCCATGTATAAGTATCTGGAAGAGCTTAACCCGCAGCAGCGGGAGGCAGTGCAATACCTGAATGGACCACTCATGATCATTGCCGGAGCAGGCAGCGGCAAAACCAAAGTGCTTACCACACGCATTGCCCACCTGATGGCCAATGGCGTCGACTCTTTTCGCATCCTGGCCTTAACTTTCACCAACAAGGCTGCTAGGGAAATGAAGGAGCGTGTGGAAAAAATCCTCGGAAACAGGGAGGCTAACAATTTATATATTGGCACCTTCCACAGTGTATTTGCCAGAATCCTTCGAACAGAAGCCCAGCGGGTGGGCTATCCCAACAGCTTTACCATCTATGATACCGATGATGCCAAGAGCGTGCTGAAGACGGTTATCAACGAACTCAATCTCGACGATAAAATCTACAAGCCTGCTGTTGTCTACAACCGGATTTCCGCAGCCAAAAACGCGCTGATCACTGCAGAAGAATATGCAGCAGACTACGGGCTGATGCAGGAAGATGCCAGGGCCAACAGACCCGCCATCTCCCAAATCTATTCAGCCTATGCCAAAAGGTGTTTCAAGAATGGGGCCATGGATTTCGACGACCTGCTCCTGCAGTTCTACCTCATCCTCAAACACCATCCGGAGGCCCTGCACAAATACCAGCACAAGTTCAGCCACATCATGATTGATGAGTACCAGGATACCAATCCGGCACAGTACGAGATCGTCAAATTGCTGGGGGCTGCCCATGAAAACGTTTGTGTGGTGGGTGATGATGCCCAATCCATTTACGCTTTCCGGGGGGCAACCATTGAAAACATCCTCCTCTTCAGAAAGGACTATGATGAAGTGAAGGTGGTAAAGCTGGAACAGAACTACAGGAGTACGAAGAATATCCTGCAAGTAGCCAACCAGGTTATCGGCAATAATAAAGGGCAGATACCAAAGGAATTGTGGACAGACAACCAGGAGGGGGAGAATATCAGGCTCGTTCGGACCATGACCGATAACGATGAGGGCAAATTTGTTGCCGATACGATCCAAGAACAAAAGCTCCGCAATCATTTTTTCAACCGTGACTTTGCCATCCTGTACCGCACCAACGCCCAAAGCCGTGCTTTTGAGGAATCCCTCCGCAGGATGAACATACCCTATACCATTTTTGGAGGTATCAGCTTCTACCAACGCAAGGAAATCAAAGACTATGTGGCCTACCTCCGGGTGATTGTCAACCCCCGCGACGAAGAGGCCCTCAAAAGAATCATCAATTATCCCATCAGGGGCATCGGCAAAACCAGTTTGGATAAACTCATCCTGGTTGCCAATGAACAAAATATCTCCCTTTGGGAAGTGCTCACCCGAGCTGCTGAGTTTGGTTTCAAATCCGGTACCCTCGATGCCATCGACCAGTTTGTGCTCATGATCAGAAGCTTTGCGAGCATGTTGCAGAAAAGCAATGCCTATGACGTGGCTTTTCATGTGGGCAAGCAGACAGGGCTCGTTCGGGAGCTGTTCAATGACAAAAGTACAGAAGGTGTCCAGCGCTACGAAAACGTTCAGGAATTGTTGAATTCCATCAAAGAGTGGGTGGACGACAAGCAGAACAGGGCCCAAATTGATGAGGATGGGGTGATGTTGGATACGGAGGAGGGAACCACCACCCCCTTCTCATCCCGCGAAGCAGGATTCGAGGCCCCTCCTGAGCCAGGAGGGGAGTTATTTGATGACACCCGACAACCCACAACCGACAACCAGCTGGAAGAACCCGTTCCTCCGAGGCCGTTAAGGGAAGATGTGTTGCTCGGGGCGTACCTGCAGCAAATTACTTTGCTGACGGATGCAGACAACAAGGATGAACATGCGGATACGGTGAAAATGATGACCATCCATGCCGCGAAGGGTTTGGAGTTTGGTTGTGTTTTTGCCGTAGGTCTGGAAGAAATGCTTTTCCCCAATGCCATGAGCATCAATACCCGGGAGGAATTGGAAGAGGAAAGACGTTTGTTTTACGTAGTGATCACCCGTGCCAAACAGAAATTGTGGATTAGTTATGCCAATACCCGGTATAAATTTGGTCAGGTTGTTCAAAACGATCCCAGCAGGTTTATCAATGAGTTGCCGGAAGATTTGCTCGACAAATCCTTTGCCGGCGGCGGATTCAGAAACCAGTCGGCCGGACCTTCCCCATCAGAAAGGATGCGCGGCTGGGGAGCTGGCGGTGGCTCGAGTGCTGCGAGCCAGTCCAAGCCCTATTTCAATGAACCCAAGAAGCCCGCAGAGAGACCTTCCTACCTGGCACCTCCTACACCGGTGAATAAACCTGTAGTTCATCAGCCTTCAGCTGATTTCAAAGCAAGTGACACTTCAGAATTGAGAGCCGGACAAAAAGTGGAGCACCAGAAATTCGGTTTTGGGGAAGTGATGAAAATGGAGGGAGCGGCCCATAACCCCATTGCCACCATCAAGTTTGATCTCAACGGGGAGAAAAAGATCATGCTCAATTATGCGAAGTTGAGGATTGTGGGTTAGTAATTTCAAAATTCATTAAGTAGATATTATGCGCAAGTTGTTTTTTTTGATTGTAGCCGGTTTGTTTGCTTGTCAGTTCACCAGCGCCCAAATTCTTTCGGAAAGGGAACAATCCCGTGTGGTGGATGAAATGCTCAATGAGCGGTTCAATGTATTGTTGCCCCAACTGATGGAGCGCACTGGTATAGACATGTGGGTGGTGATTTCCAGGGAGTACAACGAAGACCCTGTGCTGAAGACCATGTTGCCATCCACTTGGTTGTCGGCAAGAAGAACAACAATGTTGGTTTTCTTCAAGGATCCTCAAAAAAAGGAACTGGAGAAATTGGCCATCGCAAGATACAATGTAGGTGAGTCGATTAAAGCAGCATGGGATCTCAACAAATTTCCCAACCAATGGGATGCCTTGAACGACATCATTGTCACCCGCAATCCCAAAAAAATTGGCATCAATATTTCTGCAGATTACGGGCATGCAGATGGCTTGGATCATACCCACCACGGCCTTTTCATGAATACCCTTCCGGAAGCTTTCAGGAAAAAAGTGGTGAGTGCTGAGCCACTCGCTGTGGCTTGGCTGGAGACCCGCACAGAAAGGGATATGCAACTCTATCCCCAATTGGTGAAGATCTCCCACGACATCATCGCGGAAGCGTTTTCTGCTAAAGTCATCACCCCCGGTGTTACCACCACAGATGATCTGGTTTGGTGGTTCAGGCAAAAAGTCAATGATTTGGGTTTATCCACCTGGTTCCATCCTTCTGTTGCCATCCAAAGGAATGATACTGCCAACTTTGAACATCTGAGAAGTTTTTCCAATCGGCCAAAAGATGATGTGGTCAGGCCCGGTGATTTGTTGCATGTTGATTTTGGCATCACCTACCTCCGGTTGAACACGGATGTGCAACAACATGCTTATGTGCTGAAACCAGGGGAGACTGAGGCACCTGCTTCCATCAAAAAAGCATTTGCCAATGGCAACCGCTTGCAGGATATCCTTACCGCACAGTTTAAAACCGGTAGAACTGGCAATGAAATGCTGTTGTCGGCACTTGCACAGGCAAAGGCTGAGGGCATCGTTCCCAGCATCTATACCCATCCATTGGGCATGCATGGCCATGCTGCTGGTCCTACCATTGGTATGTGGGACATGCAACAGGGTGTTCCTGGTAGCGGCGACTACAAGTTGTTCCCCCGTACCGCCTACTCGATTGAGTTGAATGCCTCCACATTCATACCCGAATGGGGTAAAGAAATCCGGATAATGTTGGAGGAAGATGGATTTTATGACGGCCAATCCTTCTACTATATAGGTGGCAGACAGCAAAAGTTGCATTTGGTCAGCTTTTTCTAAAGTACTGTGAAAAAAATACTACTATGTATTGCATAGTATTGTAAAAACTACATATCTTTGTGTTGTTAATGATCTTTCACGTTCAAAAGCAGCACAATGAACATTGAAAATACACAAAGCCAGATGCGCAAGGGGGTGCTGGAATTCTGCATCCTATCGATTATACAGCGCGGTGAAGCCTACCCCAGTGACATCATTGAGGAGATGAAAAAATCAAACCTCCAACTCCTGGAGGGTACACTCTATCCATTGCTTACCCGGCTCAAAAATGCAGATCTGCTGAACTACCGTTGGGTAGAAAGCTCTGGCGGTCCGCCCCGCAAATATTTTTCCCTGACGGAGAAGGGCACAGCATTTTACCAACTCCTCGAAAATACCTGGCGTGAAATGGCCGATGGGGTGGAGAGGGT
>JBDLUN010000159.1:0-2797 GCA_039805245.1 Bacteroidota bacterium | reverse complement strand
GGGACAACCAGCGTATCATTGGGGCCATAACGGGATTGCCCGAAACCATGGACTGCCATGCATAAGAGGCAAATGGTGAGCAGCCTTTTCATGGGCCTGTTACTTTAGATGGCGTACAATTTGCTTTTCAAACGGTAATACATGCTGATCATGAATCCAACAACCATGATGACAGTTCCCAACCAAAGCAGGTTGATCCAAGGGAAACGGAAAGCCTTCAGCGTGATATAACGCATCACGGTTCCTGTCTCCTTTACACCCAGGTAAACATCACTTTTACCGCGCTTCTCCAGATTCAAGACAAGGGTCTGTTCCATGATGGTGTCAGCCTTGCTGAAACCAAAACCTTGCTGAACGAAATAGCCGGGGTTTGACTTGAATTCACCACCTTTCGAAGAAACAACTTTGAGTTTGGACAACCACGCACTATCCACCAATGGAAGATCCTTATTATCGTTTTTGTTGGCGGCAACCAGATCATCCACCAAGATATAACCGTTGGAATAAAAGACTGTATCGCCTTTGGAGACCTTTGTGTATTTGTAGTTAGAGGTGTCTTTCTTGGCATTCTCCGGACTCATCCAGGAGGTGATATAGACAAATATGTCGTTGGTCAGGTAATGTTGTGCCCCTGGGTTGGAGGACAAGTTGGAGCCTGATTCTGATTTGATCATGAACGCACTGGGGGTAATCATGAACTGGTCTTTCACCTCATTGGTAACAGAATCCGTTTCTACGAATTTGATCTTGAAATAGACCTTGTCATTTTTTTCCTCAGTAGAATCACCCAGGTAGGTAACGGTGTATTTACCCATGGGGATAGGCGTATTGTAAATGAGGGTCATGTTCTCCAGCGGATTATCCTCTTTACCCTTGGTATCGCGCAATCCCTTCACCAGAATGCCAGTCAGGTTTTGTGAAATCAACTCCTTTTTGGAAGCGGAAATCAAAATACCCACGAGCATCAATCCGAAACCGAAGTGTGTGATGGAGGCACCTGCGGCCTTCATTTTCCATTTCAAAACACTAACCAAATACGCCGCATTGGCCACAACCGTATAGATGGCAGTCCACAAGGCAACATGTATCGCAACCAGATAACCAATACCGAATTTATCATAGTTGATTTCTCCGAAAATGCTCACCAAGGCAGCGATAACAGCTGAAATGACAGTAGGAACAAGCAATTTCGACCAGAGGTATTTCCTCGTGGTGTCTTTGTACTTGAAATACTGGGTCATGGCTGTAAGCAATCCGAGGATGATTGCCACCAGAATCATGATTCTGTTATACACGTATTCCACTTCATCCCCTATCGCCCAGGATGTACCAATGAGCTTGTTGATGAAAGGCAGGGAAGTAAGGACGATGATGTACACAGCAGAAATCAGCAACAGCAGGGAACCCACAAACATCCAGAATTCCCTGGAGTTCATGCTCTCTTCCTTGGCAACCACCGGAATGTTTTTCCGGTCTCTCCAATACAAGGCCAGCGGCAACCCAATGAAAACAAACTGCATGGCCAACAAGTGCCAGTAAAGGGAATTGCCTTCACCAGTGAATGAGTGAACTGATGTATCTCCCAATACACCTGTGCGGGTGAGGAAGGTGGAATAAAGCACCAGTAAATAACCCAAACAGATGAATAGGTATGATGATTTGAGGGAATGACCTGTACTTTGATGGATCAGCATGGTATGGATACCTGCAACAAGGAGCAACCAAGGCACCATGGAAGCATTCTCCACAGGGTCCCAGGCCCAATAGCCACCGAACGTAAGGGATTCATAAGCCCAGGCACCACCCATCATGATGCCAAGCCCTAAAATACCGGCACTGAACAAGGCCCAAGGCATTGCGGTGCGCACCCAGCCTGAATGATCCCTTTTCCACAAACCGGCAACGGCAAATGCATAAGGAACAACGGCAGAGGCAAAACCCAAAAACAATACTGGTGGATGGATAACCATCCAATAGTTCTGCAAGAGGATATTCAAACCATTGCCATCCGTAACATATTTGGTAAGGTAGTCGGCATCCTGGAAGATGGGCGCATCAGGAAACTCATTGCGCATCAACACAAAAGGATTGGTGCCAATTCTGATGTCGAAAAAGTAAATGCCCAGCAGAAAGCTGGCCAAGAACAGTTGCAACAAGCTCATCACCGTCATCACCGGAAACTCCCACTTGCGGGCCCAACGGATCAAGACGGCACCGAGGACGGCATTCCAAAATGCCCAAAGCATGAAACTGCCTTCCTGACCTTCCCAAAAACAACTCAGCAGGTATTGCATGTCCAAACTCCGCTTGGAATGGGAATGCGCATACTTGTATTCGAAATAATGGTTGTAAATGATGAGATAAAGCGTAAAAAACAATCCTATGACAGCAACGACATTGGTAAGGAATGAAATTCGCGCCAGCCTTTGCCAGGGTTTTTCTTCCAGTTCGTTTGCATTTGCAGCCTTAAAATTGGCAAATGCCGCCACGAGGGCGGCAGTGAAAGCCAGTAGAGTCAGGAACATGCCGATCTGACCGATCAGCAGGTGTTCGCCATTGTATTTGATCATAATTTTGCGACCTTTTCGTCAGTATATTTTGATGGACATTTCAGAATGATTTCCTTGCATTCGAAGACTTCACCTTTCATGGAGCCTTTCATCACCACACGCTGGCTTTTTTCAAAATCAGTTGGCTTGGCATTCCTGTAAACAACTTCAGTTGAAGAACCAAGTGAATCAATGGCAACAAAAGAAAGATAGTTAGGATCCTTCAGCGGATCATAAATAACCGGTTT
>JBDLUN010000158.1:0-5591 GCA_039805245.1 Bacteroidota bacterium | reverse complement strand
ACAACCGGATATGCATACCATCAACGTCGGCATCCGTAGCGATGATGATGTTGTTGTAACGCAAATCATCCATCCCATCTTCAATATTCAAGGCATGCTGCAGCAGGTTGAATTCTTCATTTTCATAAACCACTTTCTTGGTGAGCCCGAAACAATTGAGCGGTTTACCGCGCAAGCTGAATACGGCCTGGCTTTCAACATCCCTTGATTTGGTTATTGATCCACTTGCAGAATCACCCTCTGTTATGAAAATAGTACTTTGCAATTGCTTGGCTATATAATCTTCCTTGCCTTTTGCAGGTGGGTCGGCATTGAGGTGTATCCGGCAATCACGCAATTTCCTGTTGTGCAGGTTTGCCTTTTTAGCCCTTTCATTAGCCAGTTTTTTGATTCCGGCCAATTCTTTGCGTTCCCGCTCACTTTGCTCAATTCTCTTCTTCAGCGCATCAGCAACGGCCGTGTTTTTATGCAGGTAATTATCCAACTCCTTGGAGAAAAATTCCAGCATGAAATTTTTCATAGACGGACCACCCTCATAGATGTATTGGGAACCCAATTTTGTTTTGGTCTGCGACTCAAAAACAGGTTCCTGAACCCTTACCGCAACTGCTGCAACTATACTCTGACGGATATCGGAAGTGTCATAATCTTTTTTGAAAAAATCTCTGATGGTCTTGACAAAAGCCTCCCGGAATGCCAACACATGCGTACCCCCTTGGGTGGTGTATTGTCCGTTTACAAAGCTGTAAATATCCTCCCCATATTCATTATTATGGGAAATGGCCACCTCTATGTCCTCGCCCTTTAAGTGTATGACTGGATAACGCAGTTCATCCTCATTAGCATTGCGGTGCAACAAATCCAAGAGACCGTTCTTGGAGACAAACTTCCTGCCGTTGTAGTTGATTACCAATCCGGCATTCAGGTAACAATAGTTCCAAAGCTGCTTGTCAATGTAATCACTGATAAAATGAAAATTCCTGAAGATGGTTTCATCCGGGATAAACATCACTTCAGTTCCGTTTGAGCCTGAAGAGACCAATTCCTTATGCTCTTTGACAAGCTCTCCCCTTTTGAATTCAGCCGTCTTTTCTTTGCCATCCCTGTATGCCGTCACTTTAAAGTAATCGCTCAGGGCATTGACCGCCTTGGTACCCACACCGTTCAAACCTACACTCTTTTGGAAAACTTTACTGTCGTATTTGGCTCCGGTATTGATTTTGCTTACCACATCCACCAACTTGCCCAAGGGTATCCCCCTCCCATAATCGCGAATAGTAACCTCCTTGCCGTTTAGGATCAGCTCAATGTGCTTGCCATACCCCATCATGTGTTCATCGATGCAATTGTCCATTACCTCCTTCAACAACACATAAATACCATCATCTTGGCTGCTGCCATCCCCCAGTTTACCGATATACATGCCTGGCCTAAGCCTGATATGTTCTTTCCAATCAAGACTCCTGATCGAGTCTTCGTTATATTCAAAAACGCTGCCTTCCTGTTGTTTTGCCATGTTTGTTCATAAGATGAAGAAAAAATCCAAACAGCTCAACCCATTTGGGGGGTCAAAGATAGCGGAATGATCCCTGCTTCAAAAAAGCAGGTTTTCAACGCGGTGTGCATAAAATCAATTCAACCCTTTTTTCAGGTTAGCCACTTGTTCCTGCAAGTTGTTGACGAGGTTTGCCAACTGACCTACATCCCAACGTTGTTGTTGTGCTACTTTCGTGATGACCAATTGAGCCTGCCACAATTCTAGAATATCTTCGGCATTGACCTCATAAGGCTGGTAAGCTGGGTTGTCACTGGTCAGCGTTACTTTACTCTTGTCCTTTCCGGAACGGGAAACCCGCTTGAATACAATCCCTTCACTTCGACTTACCACAATGCATGCTGCATTGGACTTGACATCCTCCAAACAATCTGCCTTTTGGCCCACAATGATTGAGCCACTCGGTGTGGGAAGCATACTGTCTCCAATGATTTCAAATGCTCTGAACTGACCACTTCCAAGCATTGGCAGGGTGAAGGTGTTGAGCTCGTCAATGAATTCCTCATCAGCATATCCAGCCAGGTATCCGGCAGCAGCCTTTACCGGAACAAAATGAATTGGATTGGACCCGGAACCCATTTTTTGCTGCCGCCTTTTATCGAGATAACTTCCACCCGATTCACTGAGATCCCGGCGCAACAACTCATCCAAGCTGATACCAAACTGGTCACTCACGATCTCCAAAACATCCAGCCGGGGCTCTGCACGCTCCTCTTCATAGGCCCCCAACAAAGACCGCTTGATCTGCAATTTTGCTGCAAACTCTTCCTGTGTCATTCCTTTTGATTTACGCAGGTATTTCAGGTTTTGTCCTGCAAACGACTGTGCCATACTAATGAATTTGGAGCAATATACTAAATAATTTAGCTTTTCAATTGTTTTTTGCTAATTTTTTTCAAGCAGCTTTGTAAAGGCATGAAGGGCACATGGCATTTATGTGCTAATTTTAGGTCATAATTCAAATGTGCATGAAGCAGAAGTCCAGTCCCGCCAAAAAGAAAAAGATTCCAATAATCCTCATAACCAATGACGATGGACTCACCGCACCTGGAATCATGAATCTGGTGGAAGCGGTAAAAGATCTCGGCCGGGTTGTGGTAGTGGCGCCAGACAAACCGCAATCGGGCATGGGGCATGCCATCACCATTGGCTTTCCGCTGCGCCTGCACAAAGCCCATCTGATGGAAGGTGTTGAGGCCTGGTCTTGCAGCGGCACACCGGTCGATTGCGTAAAATTGGCTGTGGATAAGGTATTGCACCAAAAGCCCGACATCTGCCTGAGCGGTATAAACCACGGTGCCAACCATTCCATCAATGTCATCTACTCCGGCACCATGAGTGCTGCCATTGAGGCATCCATCGAAAATATTCCATCCATTGGGTTCTCCCTGCTGGACTACAGCCTGGAGGCTGATTTTGCAGGAGCGAGGAAATATGCTAGAATGATTGTTGAAAAAATGCTTTCCAAGAAGGCAGACAAGCATCTTTGTCTCAATGTCAACATCCCCAAAGGCGATCCTGAATTGATCAAAGGGGTTAAAGTCTGCAAACAGGCCTATGCCAAATACGAAGAGGATTTTCAGGAACGCAAAGACCCGGGGGGAAAGAAATACTACTGGCTTACTGGAGAATTCCGCAATTTCGACAAAAGCAAGGATACCGATGTATGGGCATTGGAAAACAATTATGTGAGCATTGTGCCGGTGCAATACGATCTGACCAACTACCAGTTGAAACAGAAAATTGAAAAGGACTACGCATGGTAAACATCAACAAAGACCATTGGCTGTATGGACTCGTGTTGGGAACAATTTTTCCGGTATTGAGTTTCTTTGGTTATTACTATTGGAAATTCAGCCTCTTCAGTTTCAATGATTTTATGGAAACCCTTTTGGCCAACAGGCAGCTCATCACAGCCATCAGCATCCCCTGTCTGCTCCTGAATGTTGTACTTTTTACCTACTTCATCAATGGCAAAAAAGACAAAACTGCCAAAGGCATTTTCACCGTCACCTTCATTTACGCGCTAGGCGCATTCCTATTCAAAACATTGGGCTGAAGCGCCTTGACAAATCATGAAATATTACATCATCGCAGGTGAGGCTTCTGGAGATCTGCACGCAAGCAGACTGATCAGGGCCATTCGCCAACACGATCAGGAGGCTGTGTTCAGGGCATGGGGAGGCGATCTGATGGAAGCTGAAGGCGTGACAGTTGTCAAACACTATCGGGACCTGGCCTTTATGGGCTTCATAGAGGTATTGGCCAATATCAGAACCATACTGGGGAATATGCGTTTTTGCAAGCGGGATATAGTAAACTTTGACCCGGATCTGGTGATCCTCGTGGATTACCCGGGATTCAATATCCCCATTGCCAAATATGCACACCAAAAAAAATACAAAACAGCCTATTATATTTCGCCCCAAGTATGGGCATGGAAAGAAGGAAGGGTAAAAACCATCAGAAAAGTTATTGACCTCATGATGGTCATCCTCCCCTTTGAAAAGGATTTCTACCAAAAATGGCAATACCCTGTCCAATATGTTGGTCACCCGCTAACAGAAATCATCGCGGGTTACAAAGCGCAAGCACCGGCATCAGCGCTGAGAACACAATTGGATATCCCCCAGCAGGCAACTGTGGTAGCACTGCTGCCGGGATCAAGGAAACAGGAAATTCTGAAAAAACTGCCTGTCATGCTGGAGGCCGCTGCAGCCATGCAAGGTGTGATATTTGTTATCGGACAAGCACCGGGCTTGCCGGATGAATTGATACAGGAATTTGCAGGTCAATTCAAAGATGTAAGGGTGTTGAAAGGAAATACCTACGGACTCCTTTCCATTGCTGATGCCGCAGTGGTCACTTCAGGCACAGCTACACTGGAGACGGCAATTTTTGGAGTTCCGGAAGTAGTCTGCTACAAAGGCTCACCCATATCTTATGCCATTGCCAAAAGGGTTGTGAAAATCAAATACATTTCATTGGTCAACCTCATCATGAACAGGGAAGTGGTCAAGGAACTTATCCAGGATGAAATGACTTCGGATAGAATCGTTGAGGCCTTGCATGAAATCCTGCATGACCCAGAAAAACGGTCGTCAATGTTAGCCAGCTATGCTGAGCTGCAGGAGATTCTCCATGCCGGAGGAAAGGCTTCAGAAAAGGCAGCAACGCTGATCAGCCAACTGCTCAAAAAACAGTAATAATCACTTCTTGAGTAACATCTTGACAATCATCACCACAATCGCAAACAAAAAAAGCAACAATGATAACCTGTTGATGCCATGCATATACCTGATCCAAGGAGTGTTCGGACTTTCGGGATCCTTTTTCCGGAGATACAGATAGGTTGCTATTTGCTTCATTACGCCCATAAATCAGTTATTGGTTCGAAATTAATTGCTTAACAGCAAATTCGGATATTTTGTTAAACAGACAACAAACTGCATCCCCTGATATCGCAATGATCCAGCCTGCCTAACACTTCAAAAGCACCATCACCTGTAAATCTTGCCAGATCGTCGGTAGCAATAAACGCTTGGGTATCCCTGTTAGCGAGGTCAATGACATTCACAACGCCCGTTCTGCCGGGAAATTCATGGTCACACCAAATGTCGAAAGGATCATCAGGGGCTCGTAACAATACACGCATGGTTGATGAGGGACTGAAAAGTCCATCGCGTCTTGAGTAAGCCTGTGATTGCAATTCGGTCATCCCATACTCCGAATGGATATCTTTAACACCCAAACCGGTCCGGAGGATATGATGCATCTCCTCGCGGGTTATCTCTTTTTTCCTTCCTTTCATACCGCCCGTTTCCATTACAATGGTATGTTTCAGATCCAAGTCGAACTGCTCTGCCAAATCAAGCAATGCATAGGTCACTCCGAGCAAAACAATGGGTTGCTCTTGACTATCGAGATGTTGCAATTTTGCTGCAAGCCGATCCAACTCATGCAAATAAAACCCATTATCAGGATGCCCACTTTCCTGCATCAGATGATGCGCCATGGCTACCAGGGAAGAATTTCC
>JBDLUN010000157.1:0-6540 GCA_039805245.1 Bacteroidota bacterium | reverse complement strand
GTCTGACCACCACTGGCTGTACCAGACACCGAAACCGGACTCACCACAACAGCACCACTCACATTACTCGTCACACTCCCATTCACCACCACATAATAATACCGTGTACCCGTTGCATTTGTCGGCGGCGTATAGCTGCTCGAAGTCGCACCGTTGATCAACGTACCATTACTGTTGCTGTTGCTCGCATTGCTGTACCACTGGTACGAATAGGGTGAGGCTCCCGTAGCGGTTACAGAGAGGTCTGTGGATGTTCCATTGATACAAAGGTCTTGTTGAGTTGTAGAGGGATGCGAGGAAATGCTTGTAGAAAAAGTAGCCCCTGTGACGAAATTGGAAGTGGAACCTGTTTTGGTAAAACCATTAAGCGTTTTAGTATCCGCAGTGCCCATTGCGTCTGTTAAAGTAGTTATGGCTGTATTGCTTCCACCTGCAGTCCCTTGATTGAATTTGAAATAATTGACCAATCCAGTTGGTGTACCTGTTAACTCAATATCTTTATTGGCATTGATTTCTGTTGAAGTCCTGACTGTACTCCAAACCCTCAATTCATCTAGGGTTCCATTAAAATAATTGATACCTGTCTGAACCCTTCCAATCGCAATATTTGTTGGTGTCCTAGCAACTGTTGGTCCAGTACCCGAAGATTCAAGAATACCATTGATAAAAATCTGCATCAAACCAGTCGAGGCTGTTCTGGTTACAGCAACATGAACCCAATTACCAGTATTAATATCAGAGGTTGACCAGATGGTTTTGTCTGAATTACCAATACCAAATGCCAATTTATTTTGAACTAAGGTTACTCCAAAATCAGTTGTTTGCCCCCCCAACTCAGCGTCTACTAGTCCTCTTCCCGAATACCATTGATTAACTCCAGATGTACCACCACCTACCTGGGTAGTTTTCATCCAAAATTCTATAGTAAAATCTGTTGAAATCCTTCTCGTGAAAGTAATGTAGTCATCCGTTCCATCAAATTGCAAGGCGTTGCCCGACTGGGCTTGGGTCTTGGGTAAAATGCCCATCATGATACTACATAAAGATAATACCGCAAACAAATTTTTCATCTCTCGAATTGAATACCCATTTCAAAGCTAAAAACCCAAAAGGGTCATCTTCTTTAACGAAAGGGGTTTTCAGATATTGCCAAATCTGTAGAGAATAATAAGCGGATGGAAATCCTAGAAAACATGTTGTTCACAGGATATTCACAATTGAATCCTTTTTAGAATTTACAATAAAATAGAGGGAAACAAGCCTTAAAACAGCACCATTTGAAGTACTGGCTTACATATTTTCGAAAGAAGAATATACGAAAAAATCATGAACCTATCAAATAAATCGACCCAATCAACTGATTATCAATTTCTTGTGGGTCGACCTTGTTTGAGCACTGATTCAATGCGCGCGAGGGTTTTGGGTTCACCACAAAGGGATAAGAAAGCCTCCCGTTCGAGGTCGAGCAGGTATTGCTCACTCACCCGCGTAGGCTCACTCAAGTCGCCACCGCACATGACATAAGCCAATTTACGGGCCGCCAGGGCATCATGGGCTGTAGCATGACCTGCTGCTTCCATGGAATGGACCCCAGCCAAAAGAGCACCCAATGCTGAACGTCCGAGCACCTTGATATCTTTCCGCTGGATCGGCATCACGTACCCATTATCGTACAAGTCCATAACAGCACGTTTGGCTTCACTAATGCGTCGCCCCTGGTTCATCACCACCTCATCCTGACCTTTACGGAGAATGCCGAGTTGGTACCCCTCCTGTGCTGAAGTGGCCACTTTGGCCATGGCAATGGTAATAAATCTGTGTTTAAGGGTAATGGTTTCGGGTTCATCCTCATGCATTTCATCCGCAGCCCTCACAACAAATTCCTTGGTGCCTCCTCCGCCAGGTATCAATCCCACCGCCATCTCCACCAACCCGATATAGGTCTCTGCCGCTGCACAAACCCTGTCCGCATGAAGACTCAACTCACAGGCCCCGCCGAGGGAGAGTCCATGAGGCGCCACCACTACCGGTATGGACGAATACCGGGCACGCATCATGGTTTGCTGAAACATCCTGATAGCCATATCGAGTGTGTCATAGCTGCCAGAAGTAGCCAAGAAATGAATCATGCCCACATTGGCACCAGCAGAAAAATTGATTCCTTCATTGGCAATCACCAGCCCTTTGTACTGTTGTTCCGACAGGGAAATGGAACGCTCCAGACCTTCCAATACTTCTCCGCCAATGCTGCCCATTTTGGTTTCCCACTCCAGGCCCAATACATCGTCGCCCAAGTGGTAGGTTCTGCAATGGCTGTTCTTCCAGACTGTTTGTCCGGCAAAATTTTTCATGACGATGAAGGCATTTTCCTGCCCGGGTGCATGAATGGCAATATAGGTTTGGGTTAGCGGACAATACGCCATGCGCATTCCGTTAACCACTTTGAAAAAGCTGGTATGCCCTGCAGCCAACATGTCTCTCACCCATTGGGCGACAGCAATGCCCGCTTGGTCCATGGCTTCAACAGTTTGTTCCACACCAAGCAGATCCCAGGTTTCGAATGCGCCGACCTCCCAGCCAAAACCAGCCATGAGGGCATTATCTATGCTGAAAACAGCGTCAGCAATATCAGGAATTCTGTTGGATACATAGGCAAAAAGCCGGTAATGAAACCTGCGGTAGAAATCGCCAACCTCATCCTGCGAGCTGCACAAATGAACAATCCTTTGCCCGGGATTCTCCATGGATTTGACGGCATCAAAAGCCGCAAAACGGGGCTTTTGGCGCGTTTCATACGCCATGGTTTTCAGGTTGAGCGTGAAGATTTCTTTCTCTCCAGCTGCATTCCTCGTTTTTTTGAAAAAACCTTGTCCGGTTTTATCCCCCAACCACTGCCGCTCCCCCATTTGCTTGAGCCATTCAGGCATGAGAAACAAGTTGTGGCACTCATCATGCTTACAGTGTTCATAGAGCCCGTTGGCCACATGGATAATCGTGTCGATCCCGACCATATCAACCGTGCGGAAAGTGGCTGATTTTGACCTGCCAATGATGGGTCCAGTCAATGCATCCACAGCATCAATGCCGAGGTCCATCTGTTCCATCAGTTCCATGGTTAGCATCATCGCATAGGTACCAATACGGTTGGCTATAAATCCGGGAGTATCCTTACACAAAACAGCGGTTTTGCCGAGAAAGAGATCACCATAATGCATGAGAAAATCAACTACCCACGGCGCCGTTGAAGCGGTGGGTATGATTTCCAGCAACCGCAAGTAGCGAGGGGGATTGAAGAAATGCGTGCCGCAAAAATGTTGTTGAAAATCCTCCGATCTCCCTGCTGCAAGGAATTTTATGGGAATACCGGAAGTATTGGTGGTGATGATGGTTCCGGGCTTGCGGAAGCGTTCCACCTGTTCATACAATTGGACTTTCACTTCCAACCGCTCCACCACCACTTCGATAATCCAGTCGCACCCCGAAATCAGGTGCAAATCATCCTCAAAATTCCCAGTGGTTATGTACTTGACAAGATCCTTAAGATATACTGGTGAAGGGTTGGATTGCACTGCCTGCTTCAATGCGTTATCCGCCAACCGGTTTCTTGCAACTTTTCCTGAAGCGGATTCCGGAGTTGTTGCGGGCATATCCAAGAGCAGAACCGGCAAACCAATACCGGCGAAATGGCAAGCAATCCGGGAACCCATAATACCGCTTCCGAGCACGGCAACTTTTTTGATTTGGGGCATCATTGGCATAAAGTATTGGTTGGAGAAGGCAGTCAATACTCAACTGCAAATCCATGTTGTAATTTACGGGATATCTTCCGCTTTTAACTCACCTTCCAACCTCCCTGTGCTGCTGCACCAGCATCAACAAAATGGAGTTTACCTTGGGCATCCTCCGCCATCAAAATCATACCATTGCTGTCGATACCACGCATTTTACGGGGTGCCAGGTTGGCCACTATCACAACCTTTTGACCAATAATATTTTCCGGTTCAAAGTGCATGGCAATGCCAGAAAGTATGGTTCTTTTTTCAAAGCCCAAATCCACTTCCAGCTGCAACAGCTTGTCGGCCTTGGGCACTTTCTGCGCAGCGATGATAATGCCTGTCCGCAAATCGATCTTTCCGAAATCATCAAAAACGATTTCAGGTTTCAGGTCATTGACCGGAACTGCGGGTTCTGCTGGGGTTGCGGGCTGGGCTTCTGCTTGTTGCATGGCGGCTGATTTCAAAATTTGTATTTGGTCTGCAATTTCCTGGTCTTCGATTTTCCTGAAGAGGAGCTGCGGCTCCCGAAGACTGTATCCCACACTCAGCAACTTCATGCTGCCGGCATTTTCCCAATCCAAGATCTTATCCACCACCTTCATCATGTAGCACATTTTGCGTGCTGTTGAGGGAAGGAAAGGATTGATCAGGATAGCCAGGTTGGCAGTTAGCTGAAGGCAATTGTAAAGGCAATTGTCGATCAGCAATTGATTCGTTGGATTGGATTCAACTGTTTTGGCCAAGATCCAGGGTTCTTTTTCCTGCATGTAGCGATTGCCTTTCCTGGAAAGATCAATCACCTCAAAAAGGGCCTCCCTGAATTTATATTGCTCAAGCAGGGCTTCGATACGGTTCTTGGAATCAGCAATATCTTGAATGAGTTGCCGGTCTTTATCATCTGATAATTCAACATGATAGCGCGGCACTTTACCTCCGCAAAGTTTATGCATCAGCACAAAGGTCCTGTTCACATAATTGCCGAAGATGGAAACCAGTTCGCTGTTGACTGCATCCTGGAATCCTTTCCAGGTGAACTCCGAATCCTTGCTTTCTGGAGCAATTTGAGTAAGGTAATAGCGCAACATATCCACGCATTGGTCCCCTCCATTTTCCTTCTTCACAAATGCTTCAATAAAATCACGCATTTCGAGTTTCCAATTGCGGCTGGTGCTCATCTTGTCGCCTTCCAAATTGAGGAATTCGTTAGCAGGCACATTGGCCGGCAAGATGTTGCCATGCAATTTGAGCATGGTGGGGAAAATGATACAATGAAATACGATATTGTCCTTGCCGATGAAATGCACGAGTTGCGTATCCTGATCGTACCAATAAGGTTTCCAGTCTTTGTTGTTATCCAGGGCCCATTGTTTGGTGGCTGAAATGTACCCTATCGGGGCATCGAACCAAACATATAAAACTTTGCCGCTAGCTTCTTCCAGGGGCACTTGCACCCCCCAGTTCAGATCTCTTGTTACCGCACGCGATTGCAATCCCCCATCTATCCAGCTTTTGCATTGCCCGATTACCGATGCACGCCAATCATCTTTATGCTCCTCGAGAATCCATTTTCTCAGAAACTCCTCATGGCGTGCGAGCGGCAGGTACCAGTGTGTTGTCTTCCGCTTCACCGGTGATTGTCCGCTGATGGTGCTGACCGGATTGATCAGTTCATCCGGACTCAACGCTGTTCCGCAGGATTCGCATTGGTCGCCAAAGGCACGATCACTTTTGCAATGCGGACAAATTCCTTTAATGAACCTGTCGGCCAAAAAAGTTTGAGACCCTTCGTCGAAATACTGTTCCGTCTCCTTGGTTTCCAGCTCTCCACGATCATGGAGGTAGGTGAAAAACTCCCTGGATGTTTCGTGATGCAAGGGATCGGAGGTCCGGTGATAGATATCGAAACTGATGTGGAGGTCTGCAAAATCCTCCTTCATGGCCTGATGATACTTGTCGATGATGGCCTGAGCCGTTGTCCCCTCCTTCATCGCCTGAATAGGGATGGCAGTACCATGCTCATCGCTTCCGCAAACAAAAACAACATCACGTTTTTGGGCGCGCAGGTAACGGGTGTAGATGTCTGCAGGGATATAGGCTCCTGCAAGGTGTCCAACATGCTTGAGACCGTTGGCATAAGGCAGGGCTGAAGTGACCAGATAACGTTTGGGCTGTGACAAGGTTTCCATGATTTGAAAGGCAAATTTAATCATTATGCGTCAGCATTTTCCATGAAACCATTTCCGTACAATGAATTAACTTACGGGGATGAAAACCAGGATTCCATTTGAAGAGATGCAGTCAACCATCACCAGGGCTTTTATCAAGGCGGGTATGCCAGCGGATAAGGCAGGAATTTGTGCAAGGATACACACAGAATCGAGCAGGGACGGAGTTTATTCCCATGGATTGAACCGGGTGGAAAGATTTGTGGAATACCTGCATAAGGGTTGGGTGGATCCATTGGGAGAACCGGTATTGGCATCCTCCCTGGGGAATATGGAAGTATACGACGGCAATTTGGGACCTGGCATCCTCAATGCCATGCATTGCATGGACAGGGCCACTGAGCTGGCTGCTGCCCACGGAATGGGTATGGTCAGTCTTCGGAACACCACACATTGGATGCGTGGTGGAGCATTTGGATGGCAGGCTGCTGAGAAGGGATTCATCAGCATTTGCTGGACCAACACGGAATCCTGCATGCCAGCATGGGGTGGGAAGTCCAGTGCCATCGGCAACAACCCGTTCATCATAGGCATCCCGC
>JBDLUN010000156.1:0-19823 GCA_039805245.1 Bacteroidota bacterium | reverse complement strand
AGCTGGGGTTTTTACCGATTGGTTTTTATTTGCTTCAGGATCGATGCGACTTGCACCACCGCTGATCATCACAGCAGCAGAAATCCATCATGCATGTGATATCATCTTGCAGGCATGTGATAGGTTCAAAAACTGAAGCGGAAGCTACCAAAAACGCCGAATCTTTTATACCCTTCCACAGGCATGGGTTGTGGCGCCAAACGCCATACCAGATCGATCCTGAAAAAACGAAGGATATTGTCGACACCGGTTCCCAATTCCATATAGGTTTTTCCGTTCAAGCTGGTAAAAGGGAAACCTTCACGCAGGTTTAATGCTTTATTCTCTGCATTCAGGCTACCCCAAAGCAATTTCATGTTCCAGAATTGCCGCAATTTGAACAATTTGTTTTGCGGGAAAATTCTGAAAAGGCCACTCCCGATGTTATGTTCAATATTGAATCCGGTATACCGGTCAAAAATATATTCATACCGATTCATCAGGTTGAAGGCATACTTGTTGTAGTAATAGATTTCATTGCCGGGTGCAATATTCAGCAGCATGTAGGGCAGCCTGCCATTGACCCTACCGGCATAAAAGTTATAGTAGATATTCCCTAACGGCGGAATTTTTAAGTAGTCGCTCAGGCTGAAGGTGAATTTGGAGTAGGCATATCCACTATTGAGGACGCCTTTTATCCCGTGCGTGAAATAAAATTCCGTTACCGGATAATCACTGCCTAAACTGGTTCTGAAAAAGTCATCCTGCAGGAAACGCTCCAGGTACGCAAAACGGATCTTGGCATTGAACTGGAAGTCATTGAAGTTGCCGGCATTGTCGGCCTGGCTATAATCGGTTTTGAATGGCAGATTCCTGATGGGGTCATACAGTTTGCGATGGACATTTGTAGTAATCGAAAGTCCAGAACGCCACTCCTTGAAGTATTCGATTTTTTGTTGTTCGATTCGGATCAGTTTGATGGGCACTGCGGCCTTTCTTGAAGTCAGCGCAAAAAGATTGTCATAGCCGATTTCATCGTAATAGGTCTGCCCATAATCCATATCCTTCTTGAAAAGCAGGCGGATACTGCTCCTGGGGTCTTTGCCCAACATGAAAAGGGATTCGAATTTTCCCTTCCATTGCCTATCTTTTGTGCCGTAAGCCAAGTAGGAGGAGAGATACACATTTTTATTGAATCGGTAGTTCGTTCCGAGGTCGAATCTGAATCGCATGCCTTCGTGCACGTTTCCGCTTACCCAATTCATCCATGGGCCTAATTCGTAATTGCCAACAAGCCGGTAGCCAGTACCGATGAATTTAAGCCACTCGCTGTAGCGGTCGAATTCAGGCATTTTCAGCAGGGTATCTGCCATGGCATAAAACTTGTTTTCGTTGCTGTTCAACAATTCATGCCTGTTGCCGGTCCAGTATTGTTCATTTCTATCCAGTGCACTGTCGGCAACCTGAATGACTTCAACCCTTTTATCTGCAAGCATATCGGAGTCAATGCCATCAGGCAGACCATCACCATTGATCTTGATTTTATTGTATGTGGTAGTTTTCCTGCCGATGAAACTCAAGGTGTTTTTGCCGGTCAGTTTGATGTTGGCAATGAACTTGTCTTTCGACAAAAACCAAATGCTGTCATTGATCAGTTGATATTCCTGAACCAGACTCAGTTTTTCAATGAAATTGATGTTGGATTCAGCAGCCACCTGAAGGTTCATCTTTTGAACAGCAAAACTGCTGTCTGCTATCCACGCATCGCCATAAAAAGTGTTGCTTCCCTTTCTCTTGGGTTGAAAGACCAGGTGGAAAAATCTTTTCCCTGCAACATATTGGGTGTCTGGTACCTTATAAGTGTAGTAGAGATCGCCATCATCACTGATGGGGCTCACAAAATCCTTGTCAAATACAGGAATGAAGTTTTTATAAACATTGATATTCTGGTAAGTGCCTCCAAGAAATTTACTTACGCTTTCGTTTTTCAGTCCAACAGACTTGCTCGCTTTCACCACTTCTCTAGTTCTGTGCGGTTCTTGCTGAACATAATAGTCTGAAAGTGTTTCTATCAGGTATATGGGAAGGATGGGTTTTTCTTCGGAGATGGTATCTATATTGTTCAAGATGAATTTGAAGGGTTTGGGTGGAAGGATTCCCTTTTGCATTTTTTCGGCATTGACATTATTCAGGTCAATTTCCATCTTGTTGTACAACTCGTACCCAAAACTGTTATACCTCCGCCTGTCGTGAAGGTCTTTGTTTTTGACAATTTTGCGCCACAATATTAGCCCCCGGTTCAATTTGCTTTTGACGACAACGCCTTCAACTTTTCGCTGTCGTTGCATCCTGATCACAAGCTCAATGGAGGAGAGGCTGGTGTCCAATCTGATTTTGAATACCTCGAATCCTGCATAAGTTACCACCAGTGTATCCGATGGCCAGCGTTGAAAATAGAAGGTAAAACGGCCCGCAGAATCACCCAATTTGGCAATGCTGGTGCCCGCAAAGGCAATAGTGGCAAAGGGGATGGCTTCATCCGCATGGTCGTCTTTAATGAATCCTTTCAAGACCTTCCCCTGTGCATGGGTTTTAGGCAGGAATAGCAAGACCAATGCCACCGTGGCCATGAACCTGAGGAATACAGACATGATGCAAATTTACGAACTTGGACCCGAAATGGGATCGAAGGTTTATTTGCTGAGGTGCATGCTTCTTTCCTTGTACAAGGTACGGAAATACGGGTCCCTGAGGTCTTTGACGAAGCGGATGGCTTCACCAGTCGACTTCATCTCTGGTCCGAGCTCCTTGCTCACTCCCGGGAATTTATCGAAGCTGAAAACAGGTTCCTTGATAGCAAACCCTTCGAGCTTTTTCTCGTAGGTGAAATCAGTCAGTTTGTGTGTACCCATCATCACTTTCGTGGCAATATTCAGATAAGGAATCTGGTATGCCTTGGCAATGAAAGGTGTTGTTCTGGATGCCCTGGGGTTGGCTTCTATCACAAAGACCTGGCCGTTTTTGATGGCGAATTGGATATTAATCAACCCACGAATGTCAAGTGCCCGGGCAATTTTTTCTGCATAGAATTCCATGGTGGTTACCTCCAGTGGGGTCAGGTTGAATGCAGGTAATACTGCATTGCTGTCACCACTGTGGATACCGGCAGGTTCAATGTGTTCCATCACACCCATTACATGGAAGTTTTCGCCATCAAAAATGCCATCGATTTCAGCTTCCTGGCATCGGTCTAGGAAATGGTCAATCAATATTTTGTTATCTGGCAGGTGTTTCAGTAGACTGACAACTGCAGATTCAAGCTCATCATCGTTGATGACAATCCTCATGCGCTGACCGCCCAAAACATAAGAAGGCCTAACCAATACAGGGTATCCCACTTCTTTGGCCACCTCAACGGCTTCATCCACCGTGTATGCCGTTCCATAATTGGGATAGGGAATATTGAGGCTTTTGAGCATATCGCTGAACCGGCCCCTGTCTTCGGCAATATCCATGCTGTCGAAGGAAGTGCCAATAATTTTGATGCCCTTGTTGTGCAGTTTTTCCGCCAATTTCAATGCGGTTTGTCCACCCAGCTGAACAATCACCCCTTCAGGTTTTTCGTGTTCAATCAGTTCCCATAGGTGTTCCCAATATACCGGTTCAAAATAGAGTTTGTCTGCAATGTCAAAATCGGTGGAAACGGTTTCAGGATTGCAATTCACCATGATGGCTTCATATCCGCATTCCTTGATGGCCAACAGACCATGGACGCAGCAGTAGTCGAATTCAATGCCCTGACCGATTCTGTTCGGTCCGGAGCCCAGAACGATTATTTTTTTCTTGTCACTGACCTTGCTTTCATTGGTGCCGTTATTCTCGAAGCTGCTGTAGAAATAGGGAGTTTTGGCTTCAAATTCGGCAGAACAGGTGTCTACCATTTTGTAAACCCGTTTGATGCCTGCAGCTTTACGCTTTTCATAGAGGGCATCCTCACTGCCGTCTTGCATGATTTTGCAAATCTGCAAATCACTGAAGCCATGGTGTTTGGCTTTCTTGATGAGTTCGATCGGCAAGGTTTCGAATCGGTATCTGGCAATCTCTTTCTCTATGTCAACGATTTTCTGGATTTCATAGATAAACCACCGGTCAATGCGTGTTGCCTGACAAATGGTTTTGACACTGATGCCCAGCATAAGGGCATCCTTGATTCTGAAAATCCTGTCCCATTTGGGTGTTTTCAGGTATTCCACCAGCTCATCCGCATGCATCATGCTTTTGCCGTAGTATCCGAGTCCAACTGCGTTGTTCTCCAGACTCTGACAAGCTTTTTGGATGGCTTCAGTAAAACTTCTGCCAATCGACATCACCTCGCCAACAGATTTCATCTGCAGGCCGAGCGTATCATTGGCCCCTTTGAATTTATCAAAATTCCATCTGGGCACTTTTACAATGACATAATCAAGTGCCGGTTCAAAATATGCTGAAGTTGTCTTGGTTATTTGGTTTTTGAGTTCGTCCAATGAAAAGCCCAAAGCCAACTTCGCAGCTATTTTGGCGATGGGGTATCCGGTTGCCTTGGAGGCCAAAGCAGATGATCTGCTTACCCTGGGATTGATTTCAATGGCAATGATTTCTTCCGTTTCTGGGTTGAGAGCAAACTGCACATTGCAGCCTCCAGAAAAATTACCGAGGTCGCGCATCATGTTGATGGCTGTATTTCGCATGAGCTGAAAGGCGGTATCGCTCAGGGTCATGGCAGGTGCTACCGTGATGGAATCACCTGTATGAACCCCCATAGGGTCGAAATTCTCAACGGTGCAGATGATGGCCACATTGTCTTTGGCATCTCGCAAAAGCTCCAATTCATATTCTTTCCATCCCAAAACTGCCTTTTCTACCAGTACTTCATGGATAGGGGAGGCTGACAGTCCTCTATTCAGGGCCTCATCCAAATATTCTTTGCTGTGCACAAAGCCTCCACCGGTGCCGCCGAGGGTAAATGAAGGGCGTATCACCAGCGGGAAACCAATTTCCTGAGCAAACTCTTTGCCTTCGAGGAATGAATTGGCGGTTTTGGCAGGGGCAACCGGAACGCCCATTTGTATCATCCACTGACGGAATTTCTCCCGGTCTTCAGCCTTATCTATGGCTTTGATATCTACCCCAATCAGGCGTACATTGTATTTTTCCCAGATGCCCAGTTCTTCAGCCTCTTTGGCCAGGTTCAAGGCTGTTTGGCCCCCCATGGTGGGTAAAACGGCATCAATATCATTTTCCTGCAAAATCTGTTCAATACTCTCAGCCGTCAGGGGCAGGAGGTAAACCCTATCTGCCATCATGGGGTCGGTCATGATGGTGGCGGGATTGGAATTGATCAGGATAACTTTGACACCCTCTTCCCTCAGGCTTCTTGCCGCCTGGGATCCGGAATAGTCGAACTCACAAGCCTGACCAATGACAATAGGACCTGAACCGATGATGAGAACTGAATGGATTGATGTGTCTTTTGGCATGTTGATTACTTTGTAGGGGGCACAAAAAAACCGGGTTGTACCCGGGGTGCAAAGGTAATGTCTGGACATCAACTTTCAGCAGAAATATTCCAACAGCAAGAGGGATCAGGCCTGATTGTGATATGCTGCCAGTTCGTAATCCTCTACAATGGCGGATTCATTCATTTCCGGTAGGCGAATGGCATCCTGATCCAGGGACTCCTTTTCTTTTTTGGAAAGTCCGATCAGGGAAATCAAACTGGTGAAGGCGAGGATAAAGAGCTTGAATATTTTTTTCATCACAGGTATTGTATAACATATAGACAACATCCAAGCCTGAAAAGTTGTACCGTTGTTCAACAATTTTGCAAGATTTACCTAATAGTACGGATGAGGTGACAAAAATGCTTCCAACAGGCTAAATTCTGGATTAATTTTGCAACATGAAAAAATGTGCATGGTTGTGGTCGTTGTGTTTCTTGATGGCATTGATAGATTCCCGGTTGCAAGCTCAGGTACCCGGAGGGGCTGATTTTTTTGAATACCCACTTCGGATTGCCCCCAAGTTGAATGCCAATTTTGGGGAGATGCGCAACAACCATTTTCATATGGGCTTGGATCTGGCTACGGAATCCAGAGTTAACGTGCCCGTATACGCACCGGCCGATGGTTATGTAGGCAGAATGAAGATTGAACTGAGTGGGTTCGGTAGGGCGATTTATATCAATCATCCGAATGGGACAACAACCCTGTACGCGCACATGAACAGGTTTCTCCCGGAAGCTGAATTGTATTTGCAAGCGCAGCAATACAAGCAACAAAGTTGGAAAATAGACCTGACGGTACCTCCGGGGCAGATTCCGGTAAAAAAAGGGCAACTGATTGGATTAAGTGGTAATACAGGAGCCTCACAAGGTCCGCATGTGCATTTCGAAATCAGGGATACGGAAACCGAGCGCTGTCTGAACCCATTGCTTTACAATCTTTCCGTAAAGGATGAAACCGCTCCGGATCTTTACAGGCTGGCTTTTTACAACAGGGATAAAAGCATCTATGATCAAACGCCTTTCCTTGTGCCACTGGTCAAAAAAAATGGGAGCTATAATGCAGGAGATATCCGACTTCCCTTTCAAAGGGCGATGGTTGCGATTCAGGCAACCGACAGGATTACAGGTTTTCAGAACCCTAATGGCATCTTCAGCGCCTCGATTCACCACGCAGGCAGGATGCTTTCTTCCTTCCGGCTGGATAATATTGGATACGACCAGACCCGCGGATTGAATGGACATATCGACTATTTGACGCGATTCAAAGGCGGACCATACTACCAGCTGCTCTTTCCTCCCAAAGCGTTTGGACTCAAAATCTATTCCGGTGAAGGTTTGGAAGACCACTTGGAGGTTCCACCTGCGCCAGAGGAATACCAAATCCGGGTGTCTGATGCAGATGGCAATACAACAGCTGTTGATTTCAGGTTGTCTAGCCAGCCATCACAAACCGTGGCACAGGCCCCAAAAACGGGTTTGCTTATCCAACCGAGACAGGTTAACATTTACGAGGACGAAAACATCCAATTTGTATTTCCTGAGCTCACGTTTTATGATGCCTTTCACTTCCAAGTGAAGTCCATTTTTGCCAATGCCCCGAATGTTCTTTCTTCCGTAAACCAAACCTTGCCGGAATACATACCAGTCAATCACCATTTTACAGTTCGGGTGAAACCCAACAGGAATATCAACCTGGTGAATTCTAAAAGGGTTGTTATCCGAAGAACCTACCGGTCTAAAACTGAGTTGAAAAGGGCAGTTCAGGAGAAGGATTGGTTTGCAGCCGAATTCAGGGATTTTGGCTTTTTTCAACTGCTTGAAGACAACGAACCGCCCACCGTAACCGCTAACATCCAACAGCGGATGCAGCTCAGGGCAGGATCGCGCATCACATTGGCGCCTGCCGACAACCTGCATGTGATTCGGGAGGTCCGCCTGCTGGCGGATGGTCAGTGGTTGCTCCTCCAACAAAATTGGAATGGTTATTCCCATGTTGTTGATGAACATTTTCCTTTGGGTGAACATAAATTGACGGTCATTGTTGAAGATGAGGCGGGTAACCAAACTACCCGTGAATGGATTGTAAACCGAAATTGATACCATGGAACTTACTGAAGGGAAAAAAGCCCCGGCATTCACTGCAGTCGACCAGGATGGGCAAAAAATAACACTGGCAGACTTCAAAGGAAAAAAATTGGCACTTTATTTTTATCCAAAAGATGACACCAGCACATGCACCGTTCAGGCCTGTAACCTACGCGATGGCTTCAGTGACCTGAAAGCCAAGGGTATAGAAGTGATAGGGGTTAGTCCTGATGATGGGAAATCACATCTCAAATTCATTGCCAAGCACGAATTGCCATTCAGGATTATAGCCGACACAGACAAGAAACTGGTGGAGAAATACGGTGTTTGGGGTGAAAAGCAACTGTACGGGAACAAGTACATGGGTGTATTCAGGACGACCTTCCTCATTGATGAGGCAGGAAAAATTGTCAAAATCATCGCCAAACCCAAAGTGAAAGTCCATGCGGATGAAATTGCTGCAGGATTCGGGCTATAAGATCCATTGGATTTCACCCAACCGGAAATGGATAGTTTGGTTCATGAGTATGCCCAGTCTGCCATCAGCCTCAACATCCTGAATAATTCCTTCATGGATCTGACCGTTGCAGGAAAAACGGATTTGCTCACCCTTCTTGAAGAGAAGTGTGTTATATGCCTCCAACATCGCGGGGTAGCCATCCCCTGAAAGACTTTTAACCCTTTTCCCGAGCAGGAAGCACAATTCCCTTGCCAGATTCAGTGGATCATGGTCTTTGCCGGTGATTTGTTTGAGTGATACTGCTTTCCGTTGTACATCAGGGAATGCAGTTTGGTTGATGTTAATACCGATTCCAATGATGGCATGCGACCATATACCACCATGTATGAAGTTTTCTATCAATATGCCACCTGCCTTTCTGTCACGCCAAAATATGTCATTTGGCCATTTGATACTGGTTTCTTCGCCTGCATAAGCGTTAAACAAGTCGTGACAAGCCAGTGCAGCACATACGGAAAGGGCATATTGTTGGTCCAGGGGAGGGAGATATTCAGTCAAAACAACCGAAAGCATGAGGTTTTTGCCATTTTCACTGTTCCATGACCTGCCCATCTGCCCTTTTCCGGCAGTTTGTTCCAAAGCCAGGTACACTTCACCATGCCGGGACATGCCAGCCCTGATCATGCGCATGGCATGGTTATTGGTACTGTCAATTGTGGGTAATATGTTAAACGGTTTACCAATCATGTATTGCTTACCCAAACGAAGGAAATAATCCTTATTTTTGGCAATATAGTCAACGAACAATTAAAAAAACAGCATTTGTCAGTACGATCAGCAGAAAGTGCAGGACCTGCGAAATTAACCAGGCTTAACAGAAACAGTAAGATTCTCAAGGTTGTCATCAATGCCATTCAGGATAAAAAAGGGGAGAATGTCATTTCTCTCGACCTGAGAAAAATTCCCGAAGCCGTTGCCGATTACTTTATTGTTTGCGAGGCATCCTCTACCGTGCAGGTTAAGGCCATTGCGGATTGGGTTGAAGTGCAGGTGAAAAAAGAATGCGGTGAACCCCCATACAAGCATGAGGGGCATACGGCCGCACAATGGATTTTAGTGGATTTTGTAAATGTGGTGGTGCATGTCTTTTTGAGTGAGACCAGGAAGTTTTACCGCCTGGAGGAAATGTGGGGCGATGGTGATGTTGAGGAGGAAAAACTGGAAGAGCCAATTGTAAGGCAAGCTCCGGCAGGAAGAACAAAAAAAACAACAAAGCAACAAAAAGCTTAATATGAATCAGGAAGACAACAGCAGTGACAGGCGTTCAAACCCGTTTTCGTCCCTGAAAAGGAATAAGGATAACGGCGGTAATGGTCCTGCATCCAAAGGACCCAAATTCAGCTTCTACTGGATATACATCATAGCAGCCGTAATGCTCATCGGTTACCAGGTTATGAAAGGGGTAAGTCCCGACGCCAGGAATATAACTGAACTGGAGTTCAAGCAAAAAATGTTGGTGCAAAACGATGTGGCCAAGTTGGAGCCTGTCAAAAACAAAGGGGTGATCCGTGTTTTTATCAAGCAAGACAGTCTAGTTAAGCCCGCATACCAAAAACTTTTGGGTGACAAACTGGTTTATGCCAAACAATCCAAGGGGCCACATTTCCAGTTCAGCTATTCCAAGGTGGATGACTACCAACAGAATCTCGACAAATATTTTACTGAGCACCCCCAGGTGGAGCCTGTGCCGGTAGACCCAGTGAGTGATCCCGAGTTTTTTGGACCACTCTTGCAATTTTTGTTTCCTTTGTTGATGTTCGGCCTCCTCTTTGTTCTGATGATGCGGAAAATGGGCGGTGGCGGTGCCAGCTCAGGCGGTGGTGGCATATTCAATATCGGCAAATCCAAGGCCCAACTTTTTGACAAGGGTACGAAAGTCAATATCACTTTTACAGATGTGGCCGGTTTGGATGAAGCCAAACAAGAGGTAATGGAGATCGTAGACTTCCTTAAAAATCCCAAAAAATATACCGCTTTAGGTGGAAAAATACCCAAGGGTGCCTTGCTTGTTGGTCCTCCCGGAACAGGAAAAACCTTGCTGGCCAAAGCAATGGCCGGTGAAGCGCAAGTTCCGTTTTTTTCCATGTCAGGTTCAGATTTCGTGGAAATGTTTGTGGGCGTTGGTGCTAGTAGGGTAAGGGATCTTTTCAAGCAGGCCAGAGAGAAAGCACCTTGTATCATTTTCATTGATGAGATTGATGCCATTGGCCGTGCTCGGGGCAAGAATATGATGATGAGCAATGATGAGAGGGAAAATACCCTGAACCAGTTGCTTGTGGAAATGGATGGTTTTGGCGGCGACAGCGGCATCATCATCTTGGCAGCAACAAACAGGCCGGATGTATTGGACAGTGCCTTGCTAAGGCCGGGAAGGTTCGACCGCCAGATCAGCATCGACAAGCCAGATGTGAAGGGCAGGGAAACCATATTCCAAGTGCATCTTAAACCCATCAAACGATCTGATAAGCTTGATGTGCATAAATTGGCTGAGCAGACTCCAGGTTTTGCTGGTGCAGATATCGCCAACGTATGTAACGAAGCCGCATTGATTGCTGCCAGAAAAGGCAAGGATCAGGTGGATATGGATGATTTCCAGGATGCAATTGACCGGGTGATCGGTGGATTGGAGAAGAAGAACAAAATCATCCTTCCGGAAGAAAAGAAAATCATCGCCTACCACGAGGCAGGTCATGCTGTTTGCGGGTGGTATCTCGAACACGCCTATCCCTTGTTGAAAGTGACCATCGTACCCCGCGGGGTGGCTGCATTGGGATATGCCCAATACACACCCAAAGAGCAGTACCTTTACAATACCGACCAGCTCAGTGACCAGATGTGCATGACTTTGGGCGGTAGGGCCAGTGAAGAGATTTTCTTTGGTAAGATTTCAACGGGTGCCCAGAACGATTTGCAGCAGGTGACCAAGATGTCATATGCCATGGTAACTGTTTATGGTATGAGTGAGAAAGTGGGTAATGTGAGCTTTTATGACCCTCAGCAGGAAAGTACATTTACAAAGCCATATAGTGAGGAGACTGGTAAGTTGATAGACGACGAAGTAAGGAAGCTCGTTGCTGATTCTTATAGCAGAACCTTGAACCTGCTTACCGAGAAGAAGGCTGAGGTGGAAAAGATTGCCTTGGCTTTGTTGGACAGGGAAGTGCTGCACCAACAGGATGTGGAAGACCTGATCGGAAAAAGGCCTTACGGAGAAAAGAAAATTTTTTCCGAGGATATACCAGCTCCTGCTGCTGAAGCTCCTGCCATTGCAGATGCTGAGCCAACAACTGAAAATCCAGAAGCGACAAAGACAGCGGAATAAAATTATGGAATCATCTGCAGCCAAGGAGTCCATTCTGAAAAATGTCAGGAAAGCGTTGACACAAAAAGTGCCACAACCATTTCCTGAGATCGACAGAATGGACTTTGCCTTTGAAAGGCCGGAAGCAGATCTGGCCGTTTTATTCGCAGAAAAATTCACAAGCCTGCTGGGCAAATTCTCTTTTTGTGAACATGAAGAGGATTTGGCTCAACAGCTGCAAGCGCTGATTGCAGAGAAGGGTTGGAGGGAGGTTTATTGTACTGATGAAAGCATCAAAACAGCATTGTCTGCATTTGGACTTACAGACTTTTCTAAAGGCGAATTGGCTCAAGCAGATGTCTCTATCACCAAATGTGAACTCCTTGTGGCCAGAACCGGTAGCATGGTGCTAAGCAGTGCCATCTCCTCCGGAAGAACGACAAGTGTATATGCACCCGTGCACATTTGCATTGCAACCGTCAGTCAGCTCGTGTATGACGTAAAAGATGCCTTAATCGCACTGCAAAAACAATACGGAAATGCTTTGCCTTCCATGATCAGTTTTGCAACAGGTCCAAGCAGGACAGCTGATATTGAAAAAACTTTGGTTGTAGGTGTACATGGTCCCAAAGAAGTTTATTGTTTTCTGCTAGACAATTGAGTTCAGACAGATTATTTCATATCTGATTATATTTGTGCATGCAAATCCCCCCAGGAAAAAAGGTTTTTTTCATCTCAGATTTTCATTTGGGGGTGCCTGACCATGCATCGAGTTTGGTCAGGGAAAAGAGAATTGTATCCTTTTTGGACAGTGTCAGGCATGAATCGGCGGTGTTGTTTGTACTGGGTGACCTTTTTGATTTTTGGTTTGAATACCGGCAGGTTGTTCCTAAAGGATACGTCCGCATTTTAGGTAAACTGGCTGAAATGAGTGATAGCGGCATGCCCATCCATTTTTTTGTAGGTAACCACGACATGTGGATGTCTGGCTATTTTGAGCAGGAATTGGGTGTCAAGGTTTATTACGAACCAGAAACTTTTGAATTCAATGGAAAGCGTTTCCTGATTGGGCATGGCGATGGTTTGGGCCCAGGAGATTACGGTTATAAATTCTTGAAAAAAATATTCAGAAATCCGGTCTGCAAGTTGCTTTTCGGACTCATACCGCCCTTCTGGGGAATGGGGTTGGCAAACCTGATGAGCAGGGGAAGCCGATCTGCAACAGGGGAATCAGATGCCCAATTCCTCGGTGAAGAAAAGGAATGGCTGATCATTCATTGCAAGGAGCGGCTGGAAAAAGTACATTACGATTTTTTCATATTTGGACACCGGCACCTGCCCATTGATTTTCCATTAAATAGCGGCAGTAGATATATCAATTTGGGCGACTGGATAAAGTATTTTACCTATGCTGTTTATGATGGAGATACCATAGCACTCAAAACCCATAACCATGAGTAGTAAACTATGGTTGACTTGCTTCTTCACTGGACTGTTTTCCAGCGTATTGGCACAGCCGGGTAGTGGGTTCAAAAATTTGGGTGAAATCAAGGGAAAGTTTACCTACATGAAGCCTGACCTCTTGGGTAATATTTATGCACTAGGGAGTTCGGGGCAGTTGAAAAAATTCAATCCATCTTTGGATTCAATGGGCGTATTTACGGAAGTGAAAAGGTTTGGTCAATTACACCATATCATTGCAGATAATCCTTTAAAGACACTCTTGTATTTCAAGGCATACAAAACAATACTGGTGCTCGACCGCTTCATGCAGGTGGTGAATCGTATTGATTTGAGGAGACTGAATATTTTTCAGGCCAATGCCATGGCACAGAGTTATGACGGGAAAATATGGCTTTATGATGAACAGGAAGCGAACTTGAAGAAACTGTCAGACAACGGGAAGGTTGAGCTGGAAACTGCCGACCTCAGGTTGGCATTGGGATGGAATCCCGCTCCTCAAGTTATTGTTGAACTAGATCAATTGGTCTGTCTTTATGATCAGTCCAACGGACTGCTGCTTTTTGACCAGCTTGGGGGGTACCGCAACACGATTCCTCTTAAAGGATGGCAAAGTGTACACGCTGTTGGATCATTTGTGGTTGGCTTGTCCAACGGGATGTTGATGGCCTATGATCCAAAGAAGTTGGAAATGAAACAATTGGCAGATCTGAGTTCCTGGCATTGGCAAGAGAGTCAGCAGGTTATGGTGTCTGGGCAGCGACTGTATATCATGGATAATGAAGGCATAAAAGTTTTGGGAATCCCGATGTCAGGCAGCTGACTACTGGATTAAATTTTACTTGATTGACTATGGAGGATATCATTAATTTGTTGAAATATATTTTGCTTACGCTGCAGTTGGTTTTTTCACTTTACCTGCTTACGCCATTTTTGTTTTACATCATTTTTATAGTCAGAAAAAAGCTTCGTTTCCTTGACCGCATCAGTCGCATGCCAATCCTAATAAAGGACGATTTCAAGTTTAATGTAATCATCACTGCCCATCAGGAGACGGATTTCATTCCCCCATTATTGGATTCCCTGCAAAAGCAATCCTACCAAAATTTCCAGGTATATGTGGTGGCAGATGATATGCCTGCTTCAATAAATTTTGATAGTGAACGTGTGATTACCCTTCATCCTCCAATACCACTTCATTCCAAAATCAATTCCATTGCCTATGCGATGGATAGGATTGGCAATAAGCAGGAAGTCGTGCTCATCCTTGATGCAGACAACCTGCTTCATCCTGATTTTTTGTCTGTCATGAATACTTATTTCCAAAAAGGGTATCAGGTTGTGCAGGCCGATTTCAAATCCAAAAACTCAGATACGCCAATTGCCTTGATGGATTCGGTGGGTGATATGTACAATTTTTTTGTGGATCGGGAAATGCGGATGGAGCTGGGACTGTCTTCAGCCATTTGGGGTGCCGGTATTGCCTTTCAAAGGCGGTTGTATGACGGCATATCATATATGGATAAACTTGGCGGCTTCGATAAAAAATTGCAAATGCATCTTGCCAGTGGCGTTGATCGCATCGCTTTTGCCAAAGAAGCCGTTTTATATGACGAGAAAATCGTTGATGCTGCTGCACTTCAACGCCAGCGGACCCGATGGATCAGTGCACAGTTGAAATACACGAAACAGAATCTGGGCTTTCTTTTCAATGCCATCTTGAGGTTTGATGTCAACAGCATATATTTTGGATTTTGCAATGTCAGGCCGCCATTATTCATTACCCTTGTAATGGCGATTGTATTGGCTGTTATCAATCTGTGGATTATGCCCTGGATGTCTGTTTTCTGGATGTTGGCAGTTATCGTTTTTGCGATTGGATTCATCCTGATTGTCCGACTGAAAACCCGGGAAGACCGCTACCTGAAAGCTTTGAAAAGCTTGCCACAGTTTTTGTTTGCTCAAGTCCTTGCGTCATTGCAAACGGGCAAGGCCAAACGATCTTTTATGAAAACCACCCATCACCATGTTGTGTATATCGACGATATTCTCAACAAACATGGAAATTAAACTTGATCCATGAAAGAATTTTTTGATATCCGGTTGCTCGATAATTCTCTTGCTGATCTAGGCATCGCATTGCTTTTCATATTGCTTGCATTGGCCTTCAAAAACTTTGCGGGCAAGCGCGTGGTACACCTTATCTTGTCTTTTTTTGGTGGCAGAAATATTTCCAGACAAGAAAATGAACTGCTGAATCTGGTACTGGGCCCCTTTGGTAAACTCATTTTCGTGTGGGTCCTTTATCTGGCATGCGGAAGCCTGGAATATCCAACAATATTGCAATTTAGATTTTTCAAATTGCCTGCAGAGGTTTTATTGGATAGGTTGATGACGGGAATAATCATCCTTCTTTTTTTTCGCACCCTACTGAAAGTCACCGATTTCGTTGCATCTATCATGGAAAGAAAAACAGCTGAAACGGAAGATTATTCCGATGACCAGCTGGTGATTTTTTTCAGGGAATTTTTGAAGGTCCTGTTGATCATCATCTGCGTACTGCTGGTCATCCGGTTTGTGTTCAATCAGGATATCACCAAGTTGCTGGCAGGGTTGAGTATTGTTGGTGCCGCCATTGCCCTTGCCGCGAAAGAAAGTATAGAAAATCTGATTGCATCTTTCATCATCTTCTTTGATAAGCCTTTTACCGTAGGCGATCTCTTGAAAGTGCAACAGGTTCAAGGTACTGTAGAAAAAATCGGATTGCGAAGCACTAGAATCCGTTCAGTGGATAAAACCTACGTTACTATCCCCAATAAACAAATGGTTGACAGCATAGTAGACAATCTTTCCCAGCGTCAACTGCGCAGGGGGGAGTTGAGTCTTTATCTTGATTTGAAAACAACTGGAGCGGCTATTGAAGAGCTTTTGCAATCGTTGGAAAGTGGTATTGATTTTCCTGAACTGGTAGAGAAAACAATACTACTGCAGGATATCCGGATAGACGCCTATGTGGTATATATTGAATACTACACAAGTTTGGGTTCCATTGCTGATTTCAACAGGCTCAAAAGAAAACTCAACCTGCTCGTCATTGCACTTACCGAGGCTAAGGGAATATCCATTGCCGGAAAGAACAGGTTATCCGGACTGAACTCACTTTAATGCTGATTTCAGCTCTACAAGCATGGCTCTGATATTTTTCAATACCGTAACTGCCTCAAATTTTTCTTTGACTTGCTTGCCTTTTTTCAAAAATGTTTTGGCACCCTTGATAGTGTATTTTTTCTCTTTCAGCAGGAAATGAATCAGCTTGAGATTCTTGATGTCTTCGGGTCTGAAAAGGCGGTCTCCCTTTCTGTTTTTGCGGGGTTTGATGATGTCAAATTCCTTCTCCCAATACCGTAACAATGAAACATTGGCCTTGAACATTTTGGCCACCTCACTGATAGGGTAATATTGTTTGGAAAAAAGGAGTTCATCTGCAGGCACTTCCGGGTCGCCATTGGATGACTCATGTTCAGGTTGTTGGGTAACAATGGTTTCCGGTTTGATAGCAATGATTTTCTCAACAGGGCTTGCATCCAATGTAGGTTCAATTGGTGCTGGAGGTGCCAGTTTAACAATAGGTTCCTCGACAAGGTCAGCGAAAAGATCAGGCAGAGGAGCCTGGACTACTGTTTCATGCGTTTCAGGTATGTGTTGGGCTTCTGGTAGAGGTCCTACGTTATTTTCCTGCTTTGATTTGTTGTTGCGCTTGCCTATTGGGGTACCCTTCCCATCAATTTTAACCGGCTCTCCTCCAAATAGGTCCAATTGGTGCAACATGAGAACAAATTTAAGCCCTATTTGAAGGAGAATGCCTTACAGTTATGCACATGCAGTGGGGTTAGTCGAACGACTGGTTCCTTGATGCTGCCAGTTTCAAGATACGCTGGTATTGTTCAGGCGTAAGGTCGTTGTAGAAGAAATAAATGGGATCAAGTCTTTTTTTGCCTTTGAAAACTTCGTAGTGCAAGTGCGGACCGGTTGATTTTCCTGTTGAACCCACATAGCCGATAACTTCTCCACGTTTGACTTGTTGGCCTCGCTTGGCTTTGAGCCGGGACATGTGACCATAAAGTGTTTTATAGGAATAACCATGGTTTACCACCACGTGATTGCCATAGCCATTACCCAGATTGCCGGCTGTCTCCACCGTGCCGTCGGCGGTCGCGTAGATTGGTGTACCCTGCGGCGCAGTAAAGTCCAAGCCCGGATGGAATTTCACCATTTTATATACTGGATCTATCCGGTACCCGAATCCTGAGGAAAGTCTGTTAAGATCCCTGTTACTCAATGGTTGAATGGCAGGGGTGCTGGCAAGTAGCTTCTCCTTGTTCTTGATCATGCCTTCAATTTCCTTATAGGATTTCTCCTGTATCTCCAGCCGGTTATACAGGGCATTCAAAGAGCTGAATATCCCTGCAGCCATCTCATTGTTGTCCATTCTGGCAACACTTTGCAAGTGTTCCTTGTTTTCTATGTTTTGGGCTCTAGCGCTATCCGGTATGGGGGTGGCTTCAAAAACAGTTCTGTATATTTCATTGTCCCGGTTCTCCAATTCTTTCATCCTATCGTCTATATCCTGAAAACGTGTGGCGTAAATACGGTTCAGCTCTTCGGCTTTTTCCAATTGCACACGCAGTAGTTTTTCTTTGGGGGAATCCAGGAATTTGAACGCAAAGGTTACAATCAATAGTCCGGTTACAACGGCTGCAGAGAGGAATGCCAGAATCCTGAACAGGGTAACGCGAAGTGGAACCACCTGCTTCTCATACCGGAGTGTATTGATGTTATAGTAATATCTGATTTTCTTCACCTGTTGACTTCCTTAAAAAATGTACTTTTGCAAATCTAAAAGTCCGGCAAATATAGCCTTTTGCCGTCTTTTTTAGCGACTAAAAAAGGGTTAAAATGACATCAGCTGAGATCAGAAGCAAGTTTTTGAATTTTTTTGAGGGCAAGGGGCACCAGGTTGTATCTTCGGCACCCATCGTTCTAAAGGATGATCCCACCTTGCTTTTCACCAATGCAGGGATGAACCAGTTTAAGGACTATTTCCTGGGCAATAGGCAGGCACCATTCCAGCGTATTGCCGATACCCAAAAGTGTCTTCGTGTGAGTGGAAAGCATAACGATCTTGAAGAGGTGGGCGTAGACACCTATCACCATACCATGTTTGAAATGCTGGGTAACTGGAGTTTTGGCGATTATTTCAAAAAAGAAGCCATAACATGGAGCTGGGAACTGCTGACAGAAGTTTATGGAATGGACAAAAGCAGGCTTTATGCCTCTGTTTTTGAAGGAGATGCCCGTGAAAACATCCCGGCATCACGAGTAGCTCTCTCTGTTTGGCAGGAACTTCTTCCGGCAGACCATATTGTCATGGGTAACAAAAAAGACAATTTCTGGGAAATGGGTGAAACGGGACCTTGTGGCCCCTGTAGCGAAATACATGTGGATTGCAGGCCAGACGAAGAGCGCGCTCTGGTACCTGGGCATCTTTTGGTAAATAAAGACCACCCACAGGTTATTGAAATCTGGAACAATGTTTTCATACAATACAATAGGTTGAAGGACGGTAGCCTGCAACCGCTGGCCGCAACGCATGTAGATACCGGTATGGGGCTTGAGCGTTTGGTGAGGGTATTACAAGGAAAAACATCCAATTACGATACGGATATTTTTGCTGGATCAATCGCCCATACGGAAACAATATCTGGCAAGCGATATACTGCTGGTAATTCCAAGCAGGATGTGGCTTTTAGGGTGCTGGCAGACCATATCAGGGCAATAGCTTTCACCATCGCAGACGGTCAACTGCCTTCCAATACAGGAGCTGGCTATGTCATCAGGCGTATCCTGCGCAGGGCGGTGAGGTACTACTATTCCTACCTTGATGTGAAAGATCCTATGCTTCACCTGTTGATACCGGGTTTGGCCAATCAATTCAAGGATGTTTTCCCTGAATTGCAAGCACAGTCAACCTTCGTTGCTAAAGTGGTCAAGGAGGAGGAAGAAACCTTCCTGCGTACGCTGGGTAAGGGATTGAAGAAGATGGACGACTTGATGGCTGGAGCAAAATCATCCGGCATCATCGACGGCAAGGCTGCTTTTGAATTGTATGATACATACGGATTTCCTATCGACCTTACCCGACTGATAGCCCAGGAAAATCAACTCCAGGTGGATGAAGCCGGTTTTGATGGTGAAATGCAGCAGCAGAAAAACAGGAGTCGGGCAGCAACAGCAGCTGATGTAGCCGACTGGATTGAATTGGCGGCGCCCACTGGGCAACTCAAGTCTTTCGTTGGATACGATACCCTTCAAACTGATACCCAACTTTTGAAGTATAGGGCAGTAACAACCAAATCAGGTACATCATTTCAGGTGGTTTTGGAGCAAACCCCTTTTTATGCAGAAAGTGGGGGACAAATAGGAGATACCGGCCAAATCCTGATGGGAACTGAGGCTATCGCAGTTTTGAACACCAAAAAGGAGAATGACCTGATTGTTCATACAGTTGCGGCACTGCCGGTGAACATGCAACATCTGGTGCAGGCATCAGTGGATGCACCGCGCAGGCTCAAAATTACGGCACACCATACGCTTACACACCTCTTACATGCTGCGTTGAAGCAGGTCTTGGGTAGTCATGTCGCCCAAAAGGGATCTATGGTGGCCGACCAGGGTATGCGGTTTGACTTCTCTCACTTTGCCAAGATGACTGATGATGAACTGGCGGCTGTTACGACCATCGTTAACGAACGCATCAGACAGAATATCCCTGTTGTCATTCAAGAGATGTCCAAAGATGCAGCGCTTCAATCTGGAGCCACCGCACTTTTTGGGGAGAAGTATGGTGATGTGGTCAGGGTAGTTACCATCGATCC
>JBDLUN010000155.1:0-7818 GCA_039805245.1 Bacteroidota bacterium | reverse complement strand
GCACCTTTGACAACAAGCGGTTGCTGAGGATATCTTTCGGTGTAAAAAAGTACAATATTGTCTTTGCCATACAAGTGATACATATCGCTTTCGTCATGGATATGCTTCAGTCCCGCACTGGCCTTGCCATTGGCAAATTCAGCCACAAACTTCAGTTTTGCGTTGTCCCGCACAGCGTTGTCCAAAAGGGATTGGAAATGCGGTTCGTGTTCTTCCATTGAGGCATAGAAATCCGATACAGTTCCCTGCATGCAGGCTTCCGGCAGAAAACCTTGGCAGGTGATGTCGTCCATCTCCAGGATTTCACCTGCCTCCCGGGCGAGGATCATGATTTTTCTCATCACATCCGTACCACTGAGGTCGAGTCTTGGATCAGGCTCTGTATAACCTTCATCCTGTGCATCCTGAACAACTGAAGAAAATGATTTGCGGCCATCATAATTGTTGAAAACAAAGTTTAGTGTCCCGCTCAATACCGCTTCTATCCGGTGGATTCTATCGCCACTCCTCATCAAGTCGCTGAGCGTTCCGATAACCGGTAAAGCCGCTCCCACATTGGTTTCAAAGAGGAATCTGCAGTTGTAAGAAATGGCCAACTGTTTCAGTTCCCTGTATTTTTCATAACGGTCTGATGCGGCTATTTTGTTGCATGCAACAACAGACATCGATTTTTTGAGCACCCTGGCATAGCTTTCCGGAATATTCCTGTTGGCGGTAACGTCTATCAATACGGAATTGCGCAGGTTTAGCTTCATCATCATGTCTATAAAAGCATTGGCATCAGCGTCAAGGCCTCCGTCTATTATTTCCTCCCAGTGCGCAGTGTCAATCCCTCCGGCATCAACAATCATTTTACGGCTGTTGCTGATCCCGGCTACCACCAATTTGATATGCTGTCTTGTTTCCAGTGAGGCATACTGCCGGTTGATTTGTTCCAGTAGTTTTCTGCCTACATTGCCGGTGCCGAAGATGAAGATGTTCACCTCCTTGTTGGCATGTTCAAAAAATGCCTCATGCAAGACATGCAATGCCTTTGAGCGGTCGGTATCCGCCACAACCGCTGAAATGTTCCGTTCATTAGAGCCCTGGGCAATGGCGAGAATATTGATGCCATTATTGCCCAATGCGCCAAACATTTTACCGCTGATGCCCGGATGGTTGCGCATGTTCTCGCCGATCAGTTCGATAATGGCAGCATGGGGATGGAATTGAATGGGTTGCAGGATCCCCTCTTCAATCTCTTTCTTGAAACTTTCCGCCAAAACCTGCACGGCTTGGGCTCCTTGTGCTGATTCCACAGCCAAACAAATGGCATGTTCTGAAGCACCCTGAGAGATCAGGTTTACATTGATGTTGCTGTTGTGCATCGCAGCGAAAACACTTTTGGCGAAGCCTGGCACACCAATCATGCCACTGCCTTCGATGCTCACAAGCGAGTATCCTTCCGCTGCTGTAATGCCAGTGATCATGCCCTTTTCCGGAATGTTTTCCTGCTGAACAATATGACTTTCACCGCCATCCAATGTACAGATTCGGATTTCAAGCGCCCGGTTTTGTGCCCAGGCAATGAGGTGGGGATGGATGATGTTATGGGTATGCCTCGCGAATTCCATGGCTTCTTCATGGGAGAGAAAACTGATGCTGTTGGCATTGGCCACATGCATTGGGTCTGCAGTATAAAATGGAAGCCCATCCACCCAGCAGGTTATGCTGCTGAGCGGCTCTGCAAACCGGTTGTATACAGGGTTCAATTGCTGCCTGTTGTCTGCCAGAATGCCAAGTATCCAATCTCCTGCAAGCTCCGGATTGTTTGTTGTTTTCATGCCCAATCCGTTGCATGCGGCGTGAAAGAGCTCAGCCATGATTGCCGCTGGAAAAGAAATGATCAACTCCAAAGTCTTTGCCGGGCATTCTCCCAACAACTGGATTCCCCTGCAGAGGTCGTCTATATCATTGAATTTTTTGCGGATGAAACTCAAGGTGGCGCTTTGGTGCACAACCGGTACCACATTTCTGGTGAGCTCCAAATAAAACGACTCCATCCCTGTAAGGGCTTCAGTGTAGTCTTTTGCCGGATCGATAGCGTCGAGGGCAATTGCACCCAACTGTTGCGCTGACGTGGTGATGCCGGATACCAATACGATGGTTTTTCCTGCCTGGTTGTTTTCCCTGAAGCGGTTGGCAACCTGTAACAGCCGGGAAGCCTCATTGACCAGGTTGCCTTGAAGTTGAATGAAATGCATATGCTAAGAAATGATGAAAGTTATTGGTTGGTGTTGGCCGAAGAGGATTGTTCTTCGGAAAGGTGGCTTTAGCCCATTGTCAATATGAAAAAGTTCAACCCTTAACGGGTTGTGGTGAATGTAGCAGTTGTTGTCTGTGTAGACAAGTTGGACAGAAAATGATATGTGTGGACTGCTTTCATTTATTTGTAGAATACAAAATTAAGCATTATTCCTGAATTGTTGATTTTTTTTTAATTTTACAGGAAGATTGCCACCTTTTTCCCAATCAAATTCACGCATGAGTACAAATTTATCAACTGAACTCTCGAGGTTCAATAATGAGGTTGGCATTCGTTACCAACTCTATAACAGCCTGTTCACTTCGTTGCCATTTCACAGGATTGAGAAAACTGGAATTCTGTTGTCACTTCTTTTGTCAAATTGTGAAGATGGTTTCCGCAAGAAGATGAGTCCAGATGAAATCTTGCAGGATTTTTTCAGTCGGCATACCACCTATACGGCGGAGCAACAGCAGCTTGATCTGCTTTTCAGATTTGTACAATATACAGAGCGCCAGGTGGTTTTGTTTGATGCGCTGGAGGATGCCGCATTTCCAAAGCTGAACGACATGAAAGGTATTGGAACGCTCAAGCACCTGGAAACAGAGGTTTTGCAGCATGGCAAAGAAAAACAGTTGCAGAAGAAGCTGAAAGATTTTTCTGTGAGGATGGTGCTGACTGCACACCCAACCCAATTTTATCCTGGCCCAGTGCTGGGAATCATCAACGACCTGGCCAATGCAATTGGTGAAAACAACCTCAATCAAATCAACATCTACTTGCAACAGTTGGGTAAAACCCCTTTTTTCAAAAAGCAAAAGCCCACGCCTTATGATGAAGCGGTGAGTTTGATCTGGTACCTTGAAAATGTATTTTATCAGGCAAGCGGGCGCATCGTCAACACACTGGTTTCCCAATTCGGAGATGCCTATGATAAAGAAAATCCTGTTATTCAAATGGGATTCTGGCCTGGCGGGGATCGCGACGGGAATCCGTTTGTAACCAGCGAAACAACCCTTAAAGTGGCTGAAGCCTTGAGGGGCAGCATCATCAAATGTTATTACCTGGATATACGCAGACTCAGGAGAAGATTGACGTTCGAAGGGGTGGAAGTGCGGCTTCAAGAGCTGGAGAAAAAGTTGTACGACAATATCTTCATACCCGGCTATAAGGCAGATTTGAAAGTGTCTTATATCCTCGATCAACTCTATGCCATCAGGGAAATAATCGTCCACAACCATAACGGACTTTTCCTGAACATGCTGGAAACACTGATCAACAAGGTTCATCTTTTCGGTTTGCATTTTGCCACATTGGATATCCGTCAAGACAGTTCTGTACACGAAAGGGTGATTGCTGCCATATGCCGTTGGCAGGGTAGAGGAGATTATGGTGAGATGACCGCAGCAGCCAAAACGGAATGGTTGTCGTCTTTGTCTGAACCGGTTGCGATTCCTGCCGATGCGGAATTCCTGGAAAAAGACACGCTGGATACCATAAGGGGAATTCGAGTTATTCAGGAAAACAATGGAAAGCCGGGCTGCGACAGGTATATCATCAGCCAGTGCAACAGTGCAGTTGATATTTTGGAGGTCTTTGGTTTGTTCGTTTCCGCCGGCTGGAAACGGGATGCCCTTTCAGTGGATATTATCCCTTTATTCGAAACCATCGATGATTTGCGTAACGCTGCTGATGTGATGCAGGAGTTGTATACCTTCCCCCTATACAGGGAACACTTGAAGCGCAGAGGCAATAAACAAACCGTAATGCTCGGCTTCAGTGATGGCACCAAGGATGGTGGCTACCTGATGGCCAATTACAGCATTTTCAAAGCGAAAAAGGAGCTGACTGCCATCTCCGCAAAATATGGCATCGAAGTGGTGTTCTTTGATGGTCGTGGAGGTCCCCCCGCCCGAGGTGGTGGTAAGACACACAAATTCTATGCATCGATGGGAAGTGATATCGCCAACAAGGAAATTGAGCTGACCGTTCAGGGGCAAACCGTGAGTTCCAATTTCGGAACCATCGATGCAGCCCAGTTCAATATCGAACAATTGATCCATGCCGGTTTGGGCAGTGAGTTGTTTGCTGATGGCTCGAGCACTTTCAGCCAACAGGAAGAAGAGCTGCTCTTCGCTCTCGCTGAAGAAAGTCTTAAGGCCTATACAGCATTGAAGAACAACCCAACTTTCATGGAATATCTCACGCATGTGAGTCCCTTGCGTTTTTATGCAGAAACCAATATCGGCAGCCGTCCCGCCAAACGTGGGGCGCAAGGAAAGCTCACCCTGTCTGATTTGCGTGCCATTCCTTATGTAGGTGCCTGGAGTCAACTGAAGCAAAATGTCACCGGCTACTATGGCATGGGAACGGCACTGAAAGCCATGGAGACGCAAGGTAGGATGCCTGAACTCAGGGCTCTCTATGCCCGTTCAGCATTTTTCAGGACGCTGATCGACAACTGTGAAATGGCTATGAAGAAATGCTATTTCCCACTGACGGCATTCTTGAGAGATCATCCGGTATATGGCGAATTGTGGCGTGATATCCAAGAGGAATATGCACTGTCCAAAAGGTATGTGCTGATGTTGTCAGGAAAAACAGATTTGATGGATAACTATCCTATTGATCAGCTCTCCATACAAACCAGGGAAAAAATTGTACTGCCTTTATTGACCATACAACAGTTTGCGATTTCCAAAGTCAGGGCCATGGAAGAGAATAATCTGCCTGATACCTTGCGTAAGAGTTATGAAAAGTTGGTGATGCGTTGCTCTTTTGGCATCATCAATGCTGGAAGGAATTCAGCTTGATCCTGCAACATAAAAGCTTTAAAGTGAAACCATCTTCCCTTCAGCCGGAAGATGGTTTTTTATTTCGTGAGGAGCAGCACAGCGTAAGTGAGCATAAAAAAAGTGATGATTCTGTCGGCACTGCCCAGTCCGTTCCAGGTCTGGCTTTGCCACATGCTGAACCATTCGCCTCCCACTACAATGAAGCCAATGAACCAGAGGATGATGCCCAAGCAAATTCCGATATAGGCATTTTTTTTGGACGCTTGAAAGGGGATGCTCTCGGCATGAATGGCTTTCAGGATATCAAAGGTACCTTTCAGCAAAAAGAAGGCCATACTGGCTTCCAGCAGGATAATGATAATATAGGCTATGTGATGAATGGCTGGTTGGGTCAGGGCCCTGTATGTTACAGCACTGTTGGGGAAAATGGTGTCCATTGACAGGACATGCTTGACAAATTCGAAATTGGTGCCATAGTCGGTTGTGTTGCCAAAGGCGATGATCAGGCACAGCAGCCCGCATCCTCCAGTGGACAAAACAGCACCCAGTCTGGCGTGAAATGTATGATTCATGTGTTGGTTTTCTTTTGGGGCGTTATCAATCATGGGCATGGTCTCGGTGGAGTCGGTCTTCGAACTTTTCGAACAACCAGGTGATGAATACGAGAAAAAAAGTAACGGTGATGGGAATCAGGTACATATTGCTTCCAATCAAAATACTGATGCCACTGGAAGCCCAGATAAAGGCTGCGGTGGTGACGCCGGTTACTTTCTGATCGGATTTTACTATCGCACCGGCACCCAGGAATCCAATACCTGTCGCTATTTGGCCAATGATCCGGGTAGGGTCGATATTGTGCATTTTCTCAGCAATATAAAAACCAATTGAACTGTATAGTGTACATCCCACACAAATCAGGATTAACGTCCGGATACCTGCCGGCTTGTGTCTTTTTTCCCTGCCATACCCGATTATGCCGCCGCAAAGCGTTGCGGTAAGCATTTGCGGCAACAGGCGGTTGAACATGAAATCGTATTCATTATTGAAAAATTCCATTTGGGCATTGTTTGGTTGTGTTGGGGTGTTACTTGGATATTGAAGATAGCAAATTAGATGGATTGTCTGAAATACTGAAATCTCACTATCTTTATGAAAATTTAGGTTATGAACATTTTTGTTGCCGGACTTCCCTACGATCTTGATGATGCCGAACTCATGGAGATCTTTGAAAAGTTTGGTCAGGTGAAAACCGCCAAAGTGGCTATGGACAAAGAAACTGGAAAAAGCCGCGGCTTTGGTTTCGTAGACATGCCCGTGAGGGAAGAAGCCATGGATGCCATTGAAAACCTCAACGACATCAACCTCGGCAAAAAGCCACTTGTAGTAAAGGCTGCAGAAGAAAGGCCATCAGGCGGTGGTGGCGGCAACCGCAGGCCTCCAAGTGGCGGTGGCTATGGCGGCGGTGGTTACAGTGGTGGTGGCGGAGGAGGATATAGGAGGTAATTCTTCTTTTTTTCAAAATTTGTTCGTACATTTGCACACTTCCGGGGAATTAGCTCATCTGGTAGAGCGTCCCGATGCAAGCATCGGGAAGGTGACCAAGACAATAAGGGGAATTAGCTCATCTGGTAGAGCGTTTGCATGGCATGCAAGAGGTGACCGGTTCGATTCCGGTATTCTCCACACAGAAGTCCTTGATTTTCAGGGACTTCTGCTTTTTAGCCAACTCCACAACTACGCCTTCCTGACCCAAATACAAGCATTTTGGGTCACAAATGGGTCACAAAAACGGAAAGGGTACAGTAAGTATCACAGTTTACAAGGAGAGAATCAGGTTACGCTGGAGGTATTGTTCTAGGCGTTTTTCACTAAACCTGAGTGCAGCCACTGAGTTAAACATGCTGCAGGCAAAAAAGCTAGCTCTGCAGATTGAGCAGGATCTTATCTTGGGGTCTTTTGATGAGAGCCTCTTCAAGTATAATGGTAAGCAGGCTATTACTAGTAACAAGGGAAAGAGTTTTACCGAGAACTTTGAGTACTGGGTTAAAAATTACAAGCAGATGGACTGTGAGGTCCACACCAATTACCACAGTACAAGAAACATGATCCGTAAGTGGGGAAAGGTTGATGCCAGCAATGTGGTAAAAAAGCTGAATTCAGAGACAAACGCTGCTGTTACCTACAATAGGAGACTTACCATACTCCGGGGGTTCATAGATTGGCTTGTGGAACAACAGGTATGGGAGGCTAACCCGCTCACATCAGTTCAACGCAAACGAGTTAAAGCCAAGAAGTTACCCACACGTGAGCCATTTACTACAGAAGAAATAGGTAAAATCCTTGAAGCTTTCAGGACCAATTCAGCCTGTTCACCATACTCTAATACGAAGCATGAGTTCTACTATCCGTTCATATACTTTCTGCTAAAAACTGGTGTCCGTAACGCTGAAGCTATAGGACTCAGGATAAGGCATGTTGACTTTGAAGCCAAGCAGATACATATCAGAGAGGTTCTCGCGCGGACGCTGAAGTGTACTGGTGCTCATAATAGGGTTCGGAAGTCCACTAAGAATGAAAAGGAACGAATACTGCCACTTACATCAGATTTGGTAACCCTTCTCAGGCCCTTGGTAGAAAAAAGAGAGCCAGATGACCTGGTTTTTTTGTCGCCCCAAAAGAAGTCTATGGATGATGAGAACTTTAGGAAACGGGTCTTTTATCCTGTTCTAGATTACCTGG
>JBDLUN010000154.1:0-12049 GCA_039805245.1 Bacteroidota bacterium | reverse complement strand
TCCTCAAGATGTCGATTCAGGGCTTGAAGCAGTCAAAAATGCAATTGTCTTTTTCACAACATTATTGTCTTTATAAATCCTTCGGTGTCCAAGACCTGAAGTTATCATAAACTCAATATTGTTTAATCCGCTATTTATCAACGGTTTGACATCTTCCAGTGGGGTGATATCGTCATCTTCATCGTGAATCCATAATACAGGGTTTTTGATGTATTCCATGGCCCTTTTGATCGAGTAATATGCTGGAGGTTTTCCTGATTTGTCTTTTATGTATTGGTCAATTCCCAGCTTAACCTGTTGACTGATTTTGAAAAATCTGGCAAAAAGATCAATAGCCGAACTTGTTTCAGTAGCTGGAGCTATAAGTACCATACGGGCCTTTTCATTTCCTCCTTCTTCCTGATACAGGCTGATGGCCAGACCTCCGAAAGAGTGGGCCATATAGGCATTGAATTTTCCCACTTTGGCTTCAAGTGAACGAAGCATGTCCACATATTCAGGAACAGTAATGGTTTTACCCTGACTCTTGCCATGGGCTTTGGCATCCATTGCATATACACCATAGCCAGCCTTGATAAGTGGTTGGATATAGCGGTCGAAATTATATGCCCTAGATTCAAAACCATGGATAATCAAAATCTTGTTTTCCCTTTCAGGATGCCAACAATAGCCGAAAATGTCAAGGTTGTTGACTTTAAGATGAACACCAGTTGATTTTTCAAATATAGGCGGGGCAACAGGTCTCGGCTTCCTGTAAGGTGTTGAAAAAATCCTGAAGGCTGTTCGCACTGCCCATTGGGTAGAAATTGCGGCCTGGAAGTTCACTTTTGCCCTGAGCAGGAAGATGACCACTTGTTGGGCTGTTTTCATTTTCAGATTTTAGACGTGCAAATATATACACAGGGCATTCAAGTCCTGTTGAATTTGTTGTTAATCAGTTAACTTTATGCCATAATGAATCTATTGGAGAGGTTTGCTAGGGTAAAACTATTGGTTTTTGACATGGACGGCGTGTTGACCAATGGCAAAATAATAGTTATGCCAGATGGACAATGGGTTCGTCAGATGGATATTAAAGATGGTTATGCCATCCAATTGGCCATTCGTTCCGGCTTGGAAATTGCTGTCATAACGGGATCCCATGATGTGGGCATTGAAAAAAGGCTGCTGAAATTAGGCGTTAATAGGTTTTATCATCAAGTCAAGGCCAAGGCAATCGTTTTGGGTGAATTGATTGCATCACTTGGGTTAACTCAAGATGAGGTTTTGTATATGGGGGATGATGTGCCCGATTTGGAGGCATTTGAATTGGCTGGAATCCGGGTATGTCCAAGTGATGCAGCAGCAGATTTGCTTGAAGTTGCCGATTACATTTCACCATTTTCAGGTGGATCAGGTTGTGTCAGGGATTTGCTGGAAAAAGTCTTGCGAATCAAAGGGCTTTGGTATAAACGGGATGGAATTCAAAGCATATGAGTCAAAAACAAACAGTATTTAAGTCATTTTTTTCGCTAATAAGACTTCAAAACCTTTTATTCATCGTTTTGACGCAGTACTGTTTTTACTTTTTGGTTGTACATCCAACATACACAAAACAATCTGCAGTATTGGTGCTTTCCATATCCTATTTACATTGGCTCGTACTGGCATCTGTGTCCATAGCAGCTGCTGGGTATGTAATAAACGATTATTTTGACCTGAATATTGACCGCATAAACAAGCCTCAAAAACTGGTGATTGACCGGTTCATCAGTCGGCGATGGGCGATGTTTTTACATCTGATCCTTTCTTTGGCTGGTTTATTGATCAGTGGATGGTTGTCTTATCAGCTTAATAACCCTTTTTTGCTGGCATTCAACATGCTAACGGTTTTTTTACTTTTTGTATACTCAAGCACTTTCAAAAAGAAATTGTTGTCTGGGAATGTGATCATATCTGCTTTAACCGCTTGGGTTATCCTGGTGATGTTTGTAGCAGCCTTTCAGTGGAAACAGGGGGAATGGTTCCCGGATTGGACACACCAGCTGAATACCATTTACAAGTTGTCTCTGGTATATGGGGGCTTTGCCTTTATCGTATCCTTGATCCGGGAAGTGGTAAAGGATATGGAAGATGAAATAGGCGATCAAAAAAATGGTTGCAAAACCATGCCAATAGTTTGGGGACTTCAAACAACAAAGGTGTTTGTAGGTGTTTGGATGCTCGTACTCGCTGGAATTCTTCTTGCTTTGATGGTCAATATGATCATTGCAGGGTGGCCGATTGGCGTTTTATATATTGGGTTGATCTTGTTGCCTTACCTGTACGGCATTTTCAAAAGGTTTAGAAAAGATAAAACCACACATGATTTTGCAGCAAGAAGCAGGCAAATCAAAATATTTATGTTGATGGGCATTCTTTCCATGTTGATTTTCCATTATTACAATAGTTGAGTATGATTATCCTCGCCTCAGGATCGCCCAGGAGAAAAATGTTGTTGGAATGGGCAGAAGTTGATTTTGTTGTCAAAGTTGCAGATACGGATGAATTCGTCAATCCCAAACTGGAACCTGAACAGGTTGCAATGGAAATTGCACAGACAAAAAATTGGGCAGTTCAGCAGATGCTGGAAAAGGAACAACAAGGCAGTATAGTTGTATCTGCAGACACAATAGTTGTATTGGATAAGGAGATTATCGGGAAACCTGCCGACAGAAACCAGGCCATTGAAATGCTTTTAAAATTGTCTGGTAAAACACATAGGGTGATTACAGGCGTATGCATTTCGCAAAACAATAAATCGGATCAGTTCCACGAAACAACTTCCGTTACCTTTCATGAATTGTCTTCAGAACAAATTACCCATTACGTGGATGTATACAAACCATTCGACAAAGCCGGAGCATACGCTATTCAGGAATGGATTGGCGTAACAGGCATTCAGTCTATAAAAGGCGATTTTTACAATGTAATGGGCTTACCTGTCAGCAGGGTTTTACAGCAATTAAAGGATAATTTCAACTGGAAAAAATAGATTTTTCTCTTTGAAAGCCGGCATTTTCAACTTGTTTGTACAAACGGCATGTACCAACTTGCCTGCATGTTTCCTGAGAAGTATTTACATCAATTCTGGTTGGAGAATAGCAAAGGATTGTCAGGTTTGAAATCCACCAACGGAAAGTCTTTATCAGTCATCGAACCGGGTATGTATAATCGCGATCAGGGGCCAGATTTCTTGATGGCCAGAATTTTGATTGACGGACAACTATGGGTTGGAAATATAGAATTGCACCACAAAACATCTGATTGGTTCAGGCATAATCATCAGATGGACAGGAATTACAACAATGTCATTCTACATGTTGTCTGGAAAAACGACCTCGAAAGTTTTGAAGCATCACCGGTATTGTCTTTGGAGGAAAACAATCAAATCATTGGATCTTTACCTGAAATTGGGCCTGTTCAGTTTGGTTTTGAAGGAGATACCCCATCGACATTGCATGCTGTTGCATCAATTGGTCTTTCGTTGGATGAATGGGGGTTTAAACGGCTGGAAAGAAGGGCAAGTCTTTTTTTGGATGATTTGTGGATGCATGAAGGTGATCAGGAAAAAACATGCTGGACATGGTTGGCAAAGGCATTTGGTTCTAGGGTCAATAGCATGACATTTCAAGCCATTTCCACCTCATTCCCATTTTATTTATTGAAACTCTACAGGCATGACATTTCTTCGTTGGAATCGCTGCTTTTGGGTCAAGCAGGTTTATTGCAGGGGGGTGGGGAAGACCACTATCAAAAGGGCTTATTCCAGCAGTACCGGTTATTTCAGCAAAAGTATGGCATCAAACCTGTTCCTTATCCTTTGCTGCTATTACGCATGAGGCCTGTAAATTTCCCTACCATCAGATTGGTTCAGTTGTCGGCTTGTGTGCACAATGGATTCCTCGATTTGGATTGGATTTCTTCATTCAATCAGCGCTCAGATCTGAATGGACTTTCTGCTGTCGAAGTGAGCAGTTATTGGAAAAGACATTACCTTTTTGGAAAAGCATCAGCTTTTGTAGGTAAAAATCTAGGTAAGCAAATGGCCACTTCAATTCTATTGAATGTTTTCATTCCCTTTCTATATGCCAAAGGGTTGCAAACCCAAAATCCAGCATTTAAAATGCAGGCAGAAAAGATCCTTCGTGAAATGATGCCAGAAAATAATTCGGTTGTCAGGCATTGGAAAAACAAAGGGGTTTCAATCAAAAATGGGTTTCAATCTCAAGCCATTTTGGAATTTGACCGTTTTGGCAAGCACCCCAAAGAAAGCTGAACTGCTTTTATCCTGATTGACTTGTTCCTACCAGTTGAAATCAACATGGAGCTTGATATCCGGATGGATACTCTCCTTAACAGGGCATGTCCAGGCAATATCTTCAATCCTTGACTTTTCATCCGCATTGAATATTGTATTGTCAGGCCAGTTAAAGATGATTTTGATACCTGAAATCTTCCGCGGGGCAGCTGACATGATTTTTTCCGTTTGACAGCTGCAGCCTTTCAATTTTGTTTCCAAATCCCTGGCTTTGATGGCTATGGTAGTGAGCATGCAGGCCGCAAGCGAGGTGCCAATCAGGTCTGTTGGTGAAAATCTTTCACCCTTTCCCTGGTTATCAGTAGGTGCATCTGTTTCAATCTGAGAACCGGATTGCAAATGGGTTGCTAAAGTTCTCAACTCTCCAGAATATGTTACGCTTGAAGTCATGGTTTTTTGTATAAATTTACTGAACATTCTATTACCATGGCCAAGCATTTGATTCTAACTTTGTCGTTTTCGTGTTTGATTTTGATTGGATTTGCCCAAAAGAACAGGACACAAGAGATTGACAAACGGAGTGAGGAACGTGCTCAAAAAAGAGAGCGTATCAATCAAATGATACGGAATGAAGAAGAGGGTGTACCTTCTTTTGCGAAACATTTGAACTTTAGCATCAAAACACATCACGATGGTTATGGGGTAATTCTTGAAAAAGGGATTTCTGGTTCAGCATACAAATCCACCATCTTTCAATTGGAAATCAGTGAGAAGCAACATCCCAAAGAGGAAAAACAAACCACAACAGATTATTCCAATACCGGATTTGCTTTTTTTGGAAGACCCTTCATTTATGGCAAGCAGAACATTTTTTACCAAGCCAAGCTTGGAGCAGGCCAGCAGAGGCTAATAGGTGGGAAGGGTAACAAAAACGGTGTTGCTGTTTATGCTGTTGCTGTTGGTGGTTTTTCTGCCGGTTTGGCCAGACCTTATTACATGGAATTCAATATTCCCGGTGAGGCTGTAAAGAGGAAATATACCGAAGCTGACAGAGACCTATTTCTCAATCCGGAAAGGATTATTGGTGGAACAGGTTTGCAACTGGGATGGAATGATATGAAATTCATCCCCGGTGTGTATGGCAAAGCTGGATTGCGGTTCGATTGGGCTCGCTTCAACCAAGTGGTTTCTGCTATTGAATTTGGCTTTGGTTTCGACTTTTACACGCAAAAAGTGGTCCAAATGGTCGACAATCCGGGCAAATCTTTCTTTCCCACAGGGTATATAGGCCTTGTTTTTGGTAACCGTAAGTGATGTAACTTTGCATTTTACATTACTATGGGTTGTAACGTTAATACTGAAGATATATCTGCAGGTCAGTTAAAGAAGAAACCAGATTGGTTGAGGGTTAGACTTCCTGTTGGGGAAGGTTACCGGCATGTCAGATCATTGGTGGATACGCACAAATTGCATACCATCTGTGAAAGTGGCAATTGCCCGAATATGGGCGAATGCTGGGGAGCCGGAACAGCCACCTTCATGATTTTGGGGAATACCTGTACCAGGAGCTGTGGTTTCTGTGCAGTGGCAACAGGCAGACCAGATCCGGTGGATTGGGATGAACCCCAACGTGTTGCAGAAGCCATTCACCTCATGAAAGTTAAACATGCCGTCATAACTTCTGTGGATAGAGACGAATTACCTGATGGTGGCAGCACCATATGGTACAATACTATCAAAGCTGTAAAATCCCTCAACCCTGAAACGACATTGGAAACATTGATACCTGATTTCAAGGGTATTTCAGAGCAGATTCAAAGGGTTATCGATGCTGCACCTGAAGTGGTCTCCCACAATATTGAAACTGTGGAACAACTCACGCGTAAAGTGCGTATACAGGCAAAATATTGGAGGAGCATGGAAGTTTTGAGGACATTGAAGCAGGGAGGTATGCGTACCAAGTCGGGAATCATGTTGGGCCTTGGCGAAACCAAGGAAGAAGTAGTTCAAACCTTAAAGGATTTGGCTGATAATGGAACTGATGTGGTTACCATAGGCCAATATCTGCAACCTACACGGAAACACTTGCCGGTTCAGCGATTTGTTCATCCGGATGAATTCAAAGAATATAAAGAAATAGGTTACTCTTTGGGGTTGGATTACGTAGAAAGCGGACCATTGGTCAGGTCTTCCTACCACAGCGAAAAGCATGTTATTGCCGGCTACGGTAAAGCGCAATGGGAGAAGGAAAAATCACAATTGAACTAACCCAGTAAGCTCATCTGTTTTTCTCCCAAACCAATGCACTTGCACCCAAGATGGCTGCATCTGATTCCTTGAGGTGGCTGACCAAAATCTTCACTTTATTCTGAAACACCTGAATCAGGTTGTCTTCCATGTGTTTCCTAGTCGGTTTGAGAATCAGATCACCTGATTTGGTTAGCCCCCCAAAAAGGATGATGGCCTCTGGACTGCTGAACATTACAGCATTGGCGAGAGCCAGCCCAAGAATTTTACCGGTGAACTCAAAAATTTCCAATGCGAGTTTGTCGCCTTTTATAGCGGCATCGTAAACAGTTTTAGAATCCAAGGTTTCCTTGTCGGCACCTCTCAAAAGACTGTCTTCTTTACTGTTTTCCAACACTTCGAGTGCTGTAAGTCTCACACCTGTTGCGGAAGCATAGCTTTCCAAAGATCCTTTTTTACCGGTACCTTCATGCATTCTGCCGTCGGGAATCACGATGGTATGTCCCAATTCTCCCGCAAATCCATCATGCCCGTAAATCAGTTGGCCATTGGCAACAATTCCGCTGCCAACACCCGTTCCGAGTGTAATCATGATGAAGTCTTTCATGCCCTTCGCTGCACCATACATCATTTCACCAATGGCTGCTGCATTCGCATCGTTAGTGAGGGTAACAGGCAACTGAAACTTGTCGCTCATCAATTTGGCCAAAGGAATGATCCCTTTCCAGGGCAAATTGGGTGCATATTCAATGGTACCGCTATAGTAGTTGCCATTGGGCGCGCCAACTCCAATACCGCTAATCGTGCCAATTCCTCCTGCATTGTTGATTAGCAGCATCAATTGTTCATGCAATTCATTGATATAGGTGTCTATTTCACGGTGTTTTTTGGTAGACATTTCACCTGAAAAAAGCACATTGCCATCACGATCTACGATTCCGAATTTTGTACCGGTACCTCCGATATCAATTCCAATGGCAAGGGGTTGATTTGCACCCATATGATTGAGTTGTGTCTTGTTTGAAAATAAAGGCGACCATTATACATGGTCGCCCAATTTACGGCTAATTTTTTGAAAATCAATGTGAAGCTGCTACCTGGGCATCAACATCAAGCCCTTGCTTTTTGAGTACAGATCTGGTTTGCAGGGCATGCCAGGCCAGGTAAACAAAACATATCAAGGGAACAACATAGGAAAGTTGTGTATAGGTATAAATGGCAGGGTCATTGCTGCTTTCCATATCAATAACCGCACCCTGCAATGGTGGAATGATGGCTCCACCCAAAATCATCATAATCAGGAACGCGGAACCCTGGCTTTGGTATTTGCCAATTCCATTCACAGCAAGGGCAAAGATGGCTGGCCACATTACTGAACAGCAAATGCCGCAACTGATGAGGGCAAAATTGGCAATCATCCCAGTAGTGGTTAAGGCTATAAGTGTAGCGATACCTCCCAGGATGGATACTGTCAACAACAATTTGACAGGTTTTTCTTCAGCAAAAAGAAAGGCAATCACTGCAATAGCAATACAAATAGGATACATCAGGAAATCACTGATATCATTGCCCTTGATCAGATTGACAACCAAAATGATGCCAAATGCTGCGAAAGGAACTATGATTACCAAAATACGCTTTACTTGTTTGCTTAAATTGAAAACACTAACGGCTCCAGTCCACCTGCCAATCATCATCGAACCCCAATAAAGGGATACGAGATGGGAAATATGGGACTCATCATAACCACCAAAAGCTGTTTTTTTCAGGAGTGCACCAAAATTGTTGTCAATGGTCACTTCCACACCAACATAGATGAAAATCGCAATCATACCCAATACTAACTGAGGATACGCCATGGCTCCCCAGCCTGATGGATTTTTTCTGGCACTCACCATCGATAAGAAAAGGATGGCCAGAATTACGATGAGCGAACCAGCAATGATTACACTTTTACTGATACCGGTATTGTCTTTTACCCAGTCTGAAAACAAAACAGGCAAAAAGGCAACGCCAATAATCAACAAAACATTCATGGCTTTCGGACTTTTTTCCAATTTTTCATCCGAAGTCGTTTTGGGCAGGTTGGCATAGGCAAAGATGATTGCTGCTATGATAAATAGCCCGGCCAAGAAGAAATATAGCGTTTGAATATTTTCAATAGAAGCTTCGCTGGCGCTGGCAACGCTGCCAAAAAGCAGGAAGCTGACTACCAATGGACCTAAAAGCGTTCCGAATGAGTTGACACTGCCGCCCATGTTCAACCTGTGGGTACCCGTTTCCGGACTACCCAAGGCAATGGCAAAAGGTTGTGCTGAAGTCTGTTGTAAAGAGAATCCAAGTGCAATGATGAAGAATGAGACCAATACCAGGCCGAAGGTGGCTTTGCCTGAGCCGCTGATCAGGGCAAGTGCAACAGCACCAACAACGGATATCAACAATCCGTATATGATACCTTTCTTATAACCGATTTTATTGAGTAGATCTGTTCCGGTCAGCACGGAAAAAATGTACAGAATCAACGAGCCATAGAAATAAGCACCGTAGAAGGCAGAGCCTATAAGTTGCGACTGGATTTGATCCAGGTCAAAGAATTTTTTGCAAAACGGGATGAAAATGCTGTTTGATGCAGCAACAAATCCCCAGAAAAAAAATACGGTGATCAAAACACCGAATTGCGACCACTTGGTTTGCTGATTCATATGGAAGGTTGTTTATAATGGATGCCCAAAATAATTATATTTCTTCAGAAGCAAAATTTTTTGTTCCCACAGGCAAGACGCACAATATTGCTTATTTTCATGCAAATCTCTCTTTGATGAATATTTTGCATGTCAGTGCGGAATGTTATCCAGTTGCCAAAGCGGGTGGATTGGGTGATGTTGTGGGGGCGCTTCCCCGTTTTCAGCAAGAACTGGGCCATGAATCAGCTGTGGTCATGCCTATGTACAGGACACCATATTTATACGCCCATGATTGGGTGGTTGTGCACAAATCAAACGCCAATCTCGGTCATTGGTGGTTCGATTATACCATAATCAGGGAAAAGTCGGGTGCACAGGGTTTCAATCTATACCTTGTGGATATCAATGGATTGCTGGATAGGGAGAAAGTCTATGGGTATGATGATGATACCGAGCGCTTCATGGCTTTTCAAATTGCAGTGGTTCATTGGATGAATACATGGCATAAGTTACCAGATCTTGTCCATGTTCATGATCACCATGCTGGGATGGTGCCTTTTATGATGCAGCATTGTTATGCCTTTCATCGCCTGGCAGGAGTTCCTACCGTACTCACCATACACAATGCGCAATACCAGGGTGCTTTCGGTTGGGATAAAACTACCTATATCCCCCAATGGGACAGCTGGAAACGGGGTATGTTGGAATGGGAGGGGCAAATCAATCCGCTTGCCGCCGCTATCAAATGTGCCTGGAGGGTTACTACCGTTAGCCAAACATACCTGCAAGAATTGAGATTCAAAAGCAATGGTCTTGAACCTCTTTTTGAATACGAAAAAGGCAAATGTTCAGGGATTTTGAATGGAATTGACTTTCAGGTTTGGAATCCTGAATCCGATAAATACCTTCAACATCATTATAACTTGGAGACCTATGAACAGGGTAAGCAGGAGAATAAAAAGCTTTTGTGTGAGCAGTTCGGACTGGATCTGGCGAAACCCCTTTTTATCTTCATTGGCCGACTGGTAGGGGAGAAAGGAGCAGATTTGTTGCCGCAAGTCATTGCCGATGCGTTTAGGTATATCGGTCGAAAAATGAATTTTCTGATCTTGGGTAATGGGGAGAAGCAAGTCGAAAACCAATTAAACCACCTCAAATCACAGTCGCAAGGCGACTTCAATGTATTCATCGGATACAATGAAACCCTCAGCCATACCATGTATGCTGGAGCTGATTTCCTGATTATGCCATCACGCGTTGAGCCTTGCGGACTCAATCAACTCTATGCCATGCGATACGGTACCATACCGGTTGTATGCAAAACGGGCGGTCTGAAAGATACCGTAACCGATATCGGGGAAATCGATGGTTATGGTATCGGGTTTGATCATGCAGCAGTGGGGGATATAACGCATGGCATTTATCGGGCGCTCGAAGTTTATGCTGATATCAGAACTTTTCGCAGTTTAAGGAAAAAGATTATGCAACTTGATTTCAGCTGGCATAAAAGTGCTTCAGATTATATTGAACTGTATCAAAGTTTTCAGTAAATTGAATAAATACACCATACTATGAACAAGAACGTAATCGCAGTAATATTGGGAGGAGGAGCAGGAACCCGTCTTTCGCCATTGACATCCACAAGGAGCAAACCAGCAGTTCCCATAGCTGGAAAATACCGGTTGGTGGATATTCCCATCTCCAATTGCCTCAATTCCAATATTGGGAGAATGTACGTGCTTACCCAATTCAATTCTGCTTCTCTGAACAAGCATATCAAAAATACCTACCATTTCAGTGCTTTCAGCAGAGCATTCGTAGACATTATCGCCGCGGAGCAAACGCCTGACAATCCTGCCTGGTTTCAAGGTACGGCGGATGCCGTAAGGCAGTCCCTACGTCACATCAGTCAGCAAGACTTCGACTACGTGTTGATTCTTTCAGGCGATCAGCTCTATCAGATGGACTTTGAAGACATGATCGAAAATCATGTCAAAAGTGCAGCAGATATTTCCATCGCTACCATCCCCGTGTCAGCCAAAGAAGCAACAGAATTTGGCATCATGAAAAAAGATGATGACGGAATCATTTCATCTTTTGTAGAAAAGCCCAAGATGGAAGTGCTGGCAGATTGGGAAAGTAATACGGGCGAAGCTATGGAGAAACAGGGTCGCAACTACCTGGCCAGTATGGGTATTTATATTTTTGGCAGGAAAGTGTTGTTCGACCTCCTGCAGGATGAATTCAAGGATGCAACAGACTTCGGGAAGGAGATTATCCCATACTCTATAAGCAAACACAATGTGGTGAGCTATCAGTATGAGGGATATTGGACTGATATCGGCAATATTCACTCATTCTTTGAAGCGAATCTGGCCCTTACCCAGGATATTCCAGAATTCAATCTTTTCGACAATGATAGGTCCATCTTCACCCGCCCCAGGATGCTTCCACCTGCCAAAATAAGTGGCACCACCCTCGAAAAAACCATTATTGCCGAGGGATGTATCATCAATGCCTCCCGTGTAGAGCACTCCGTTTTGGGCATCAGAACCCGCATTGGTTATGGCACAACTGTTGTAAGTTGTTATATCATGGGTACCGACTTCTTCGAAACCCTTGATGAGATGAACAATTCAGAAAGAAATGGTCTGCCCAAATTAGGAATAGGAGAGCGTTGTTACATCAAAAACGCCATCATCGACAAGAATTGCCGCATCGGAAACGATGTAAGGATCAATGGTGGGGTGCATCTGCCCAATGGCGACCATTCCCTTTACACCATCAAAGACGGAATTGTGGTTGTTAAAAAAGGCGCCGTAATTCCAGACGGTTTTGT
>JBDLUN010000153.1:0-10593 GCA_039805245.1 Bacteroidota bacterium | reverse complement strand
CAAACATTTTCATGATCCGGCTGATACGCTCTTTCTTGCCACTCCTCACGTTCAACACATAAGAACCTGCGTCAAGGTGTCCGGAATAAACCCGGAAGAAGGCAAGACGACCCACGAAAGGATCGGTCATGATTTTGAAAGCCAAAGCGGCAAAAGGCTCAGAAGCCTCAGGCTTACGGGTAAGGGTCTCTCCATTGTCAGGATTGATACCTTCTACTGCATCAATATCAACCGGTGAAGGCAGGTAACGACAAACGGCATCAAGAGCAGTCTGTACACCTTTGTTCTTGAATGAAGAACCGCACATCATCGGCACAATGCTCAAATCGATACAAGCTTTGCGGATAGCCTCATGCACTTCATCTTCTGAAATGCTGTTCGGATCATCAAAAAACTTCTCGAGCAATTTGTCGTCGTACTCAGCAACCGCCTCAATGAGGTTTTGCCTCCATTCGTTGGCTTCTTCAACCATATCTTCAGGCACTGGAATCTCATCGAAAGTCATTCCTTCAGTTTCCATGTGCCAGATGATACCTTTCATTTTGATAAGGTCAACTACACCTTTGAAATTGTCTTCCGCACCGATAGGAAGCTGCAGGGGAACTGCTTTGGCTCCCAGCATTTCCTTCACCTGGCGCACAACCATCAGGAAGTCTGCACCGCTGCGGTCCATCTTGTTCACAAATCCAATACGGGGAACCTTGTAACGGTTGGCTTGACGCCATACGGTTTCAGACTGTGGCTCAACACCATCCACTGCAGAAAAAAGGGCAATCAAACCGTCAAGAACACGCATGGAACGCTCCACCTCCACGGTGAAATCCACGTGGCCCGGAGTATCAATGATGTTGAAATAGTATTTTTTGGTATCTGCAGTGGCCTTGCCCAAAACGGTTGGAAAATTCCACTGGCAGCTTACAGCAGCAGAGGTAATGGTAATACCACGCTCTTTTTCCTGCTCCATCCAGTCTGTGGTGGCGGCACCATCATGCACCTCACCAATCTTATGGATCATTCCTGTATAGCGCAGGATACGCTCTGTTGTAGTGGTTTTGCCGGCATCGATGTGTGCGGCAATACCGAAATTGCGTTGAAATTTTAAGTCTGCCATGACTGTTCTTATTGTTTAAAAAGTTTTGTTTTGTTGGCAAGTGCAGTTGCCCTTGCGGACCCCAAGCTTTTGCGGGTGCAAAGTTAATGAAAAGCCTGCAGATACGGAAATAAAAAAGGGCTGCAAAACTGCAGCCCTTCCCTTGGAATTATTTTCAATTTACACACGGAAGTGGGCAAAGGCCTTGTTGGCTTCAGCCATCCTGTGGGTGTCCTCTTTTTTCTTGAAAGCACCACCTTCACCCTTGCTGGCTGCTACAATCTCATTAGCGAGCTTGTCTGCCATGCTACGACCATTGCGCTCACGGGCAAATCTCACCAGCCATTTGATGCTGAGTGAAATCTTCCTATCGGCACGCACCTCAGAAGGAATCTGGAAAGTGGCACCACCGATACGGCGGCTTCTTACTTCAACAGCAGGAGTAACATTGGTCAATGCTTTTCTCCATATTTCATAACCATCTTCGCTGGTCATTTTGGCAACCTTGTCAAGCGCATCATAAAAAATGATCAACGCTGCGTCTTTCTTTCCTTGCCACATGACATTGTTTACGAAACGGGTAACCAAAGTGTCATTGAACTTTGGATCTGGTGCCAGTGGTAACTTTTTTGCTCTAGACTTCCTCATCTATTTGGATTTCGATGTTTTGAATTTATTTTTTGGCCTTTTCGCGCTTGGTACCATACTTGGAACGGCTCTTCTTCCTGTCCTTCACACCAGCAGTATCCAAGCTACCCCTTACAATGTGGTAACGTACACCTGGTAAATCCTTCACACGACCACCCCTGATCAGCACGATAGAGTGCTCCTGCAGGTTGTGGCCTTCACCTGGGATATAGGCAATCACCTCCACTTTGTTTGTGAGACGAACTTTCGCAACCTTCCTCAGCGCTGAATTCGGCTTCTTGGGTGTTGTGGTATAAACGCGTGTACAAACACCGCGACGCTGGGGACAGGCATCAAGTGCCCTTGACTTGCTTTTCGCCTTGATTATCTCCCTTCCTTTTCTTACGAGTTGTTGAATTGTAGGCATGCTACCCTATTTTTTTAACGGGACGGCAAAGGTATGGTTTAATTTCCAAAAACCAAACGTGAAGTCCCAAATTTTTATACTTCGATGTGAATAACTATTTTACAGACACCATCCAGCCCCTTTCGTCAGCCGTTTTGCCATCCTTAATTGCTGTCAACTCTCCCTTGATGGCATCCGCCAAGGGGGCTGCAGATGGATTAAATTCCATCACAAAATCCTTATAACGCAATTCAGCAATCTTGGCTATAGTGGCCGCGGTTCCGGCACCAAAAGCTTCTGTGAGCCTGCCAGCCTTATACATCTCCACCAACTCATCAACCGCAATCTCCCGCTCCTCTACGCCAATACCCCTACTGCCTGCCACTTGAATGACACTGTCACGGGTAACGCCCTCCAAAATCGTTCCACTTTCCAAACCTGGTGTAACCAACCGGCCATCAATCACAAAAAACACATTCATGGTTCCACATTCCTGCACATACCGGTGCTCGTTGGCGTCAGTCCATAAAATCTGGTCATAGCCCCTAGACCTGGCAACAGCAGCAGGATGCAGGGACGCAGCATAGTTGCCTGCTGTCTTGGCATACCCCACACCACCTGGAGCGGCACGAACAAACTGCTCCTCCACATAAATGCGCATAGGTGCAGCGTAATACGGACCAACAGGGCTGAGTATAATCATGAATTTATAAGTGGTGGAAGGGGAAACGCCAATCACCTCATCCGTTGCGAACATGAACGGCCGGATATACAGCGCATGGTCGTATTCCTGCGGAATCCAGCTGTCGTCAACCTGAATAAGTTTTTTCATGCCATCCATGAAAATGGACTCCGGAACGGCAGGCATCTCCATCCGCAAGGCAGAGCGGTTGAATCTGCGGAAATTGTCAATGGGTCTGAAAATGGCGGCACTCCCGTCAGCCATCCTGTACCCTTTTATGCCTTCAAAGATGGCCTGACCATAGTGCAGCGTGGCCATGGATGGGTCGTAACAAATCGGGCCATATGGAACGATTTCAGGAACACCCCACTGTCCATCAGCATAATCCGCCACCAACATGTGATCTGTAAATGTTTTTCCAAACGCCAATTTGCTGAAATCAACATTAGACCTCCTGGATGTTGCTGCTTTTGTTACCTTTATCGTATCCATCGTTGCCATACCGGTAATTTTATGCAAAGAAACAAAATCAATGGCCAAGTACAAAGGAAACCGTGAATATGAATCAACAGGAACGCATCAAACTGCCCAAGGCAGTCATTTCTTCGCTGTATAAAGACGTACTGGTAGCCGACCAATCCACCATAACGCGCGCGCCACAGGATTCCAAAAAGCGTATACAGGCAGTCATCATTGCCGGAAGCGAAACCCTCTTTGTACCGGATCAACAGTTGACTTTTTTGTTGTCCATTCTCAAGGCTTGTAAGCTGGACACATCCGAAACCGCCATCATCACCGATAAACACGCCAGCGCGGCAGGACTAAGCGCTTTGGAGCTTGCCTTTGAAACGAAGACTGTCATCCTGTTCGGACTGACGCCTAACATCCTGGCATTGCCCATCCATTTTCCGGCATTCCAGATTCAGGCTTTTCAAGGGTATAATTTCCTCTGGGCCCCAGGGCTGGCTGACATTGCAAGCGACAAACAACTGAAAGTGACCCTCTGGCATTGCCTGCAAAAGCTATTCAATATATGATTAAACTGATATTCGCCTCGAACAACAAAAACAAGGCGCTGGAAATCAAAGCCGTCCTCGGGGATGGATTCTCCATCCAAACCATGGCTGAAGCTGGTATTAACCTGGATATCCCAGAACCGCATGATACCTTGGAAGCCAATGCCCGAGAAAAATCGATGACCATCCACCAACTGACCGGCATGGATTGCTTTGCAGAAGACAGCGGACTGGAAGTGGATGCATTGGACGGTGCGCCGGGTGTCCGTTCAGCCCGCTATGCCGGCCCCGATGCCAACACGGCAGCCAACAACCTGAAACTGCTGGAGGCCATGGCTGGGAAAATCAACCGGATTGCACGCTTCAGAACCGTCATCTCCCTCATCTTGCAGGGAAAAGAATACCAATTTGAAGGATGCTGCACAGGACAAATCGCCCTGGAGCCTGCCGGCACAGAAGGCTTCGGATATGACCCACTTTTCATCCCTGATGGGGCTTCTTGCACTTTTGCAGAAATGTCCATGACAACCAAATCAGCATTGAGCCACCGGAAAAAGGCTGTAGCCAAAATGACATCCTTCCTGCAGGAAAACAATACAAAACCGTTATGAGAAACAGAAAGATAATTCCTCCAGAGAAGATCTGCTTCATGACCACAATGGATGTTCAGGTAGGTGACATCAATTACGGCGGACATGTGGGCAATGAAAGATACCTGCTCTTTGCGCAGGAAACCAGGCTGCGTTTTCTGGCATCCATCGGCCAATCGGAAATGCATTTCGGGGCATACGGACTGGTGCTGACCGAATCGCATGTGGAGTATTTTCATGAACTTTTTCGGGGCGACAAGCTGACAGTTGCCTTGTCTATCACAGCGCCAACCCGAGCAGGATTTGACTGTTATTATGCCATTTCAACCCACCGAGAGAAAGGGATGGTAACAGCAGCTGTTGTCAAAACCAGTATGGTTTGTTTTGACTATACTGCCAGAAAAGTGCGTTCGATTCCGGATGATTTGAGCGCATTATTGACAAAATTGTCCGAAGAAGGCGATCAGGAGTTCCAAATATCCCAGGACGCTTCTGCCTGAATCACCAGCATGTCAGCCCCATTTTCAATGGCGGCTCCGCGCTCCTCCCCCTTTTGTAGAAAAAGAGTTTTCGCGGGATTGTATACCAAATCGTAGAGGTAATGCATGTCACCAATGGCCCCATAGGGAATGGGGGGGGCAGTATCTTCCTGGGGATGCATGCCTAATGGCGTCGTATTAATGATCAGCGTGTGTGTGCCCATCAATTCATCCGTCAGGGAATCATAATCCAAAATGCCTTCCCTCGCCATACGTCCCACTTGGAGGAATTCAATGGACTTTTGCCGGAGAACATAGTGCACAGCCTTGGCAGCTCCGCCGGTGCCGAGGACCAATGCCTGCTTGTGATGGGGTTTCAAATGCCTCAACAATGTCTGTTCAAATCCCAATACATCTGTATTATAACCGACTAACCTGCCCTCTCTGATCCGAATGCAATTGCAGGCTCCGATTTCCTGCACTACCGGGGAGAGTTCATCCAAGTATGGAATCACTTGCTCTTTGTAGGGAATGGTTACATTCAGTCCTTCCAGATCCGGATTGTCTTTAAACAATTGCGGCAGGTCTGTGATTTGGGGGATGGGGTACAACTCATACCGATTCTCCGGTAAATTCTCCCTGGTGAATTTTTCCGAGAAATACTTTTTGGAAAAAGAATGGCTCAACGGGTATCCGATCAACCCAAAAAGACGGCCCATGTTAGTTGTCCTGGTTTAAATAGAGGCTGAATGTATCCCCACGGAGCCCAATGCGCATGGCTTCCAGCGCAATAATCTCTCCTGGAGCAATATTACCCAGGTTGACATTGGCACCCAGCAATTCAATGAAATACAGCTGCTGTGCCTTTTGGGGAGCCTCCCACAAGACCTTCTCTCCGGGAATTTGGGTTAGGATTTCCTGAACGAGTCCTTCCCGCACTTCACCGCTTCCCCGGTAGATGCCCACATTGCCGGCTTCCCGGGCTTCGGCAATGACGTATGTTGCTCCTGCATTGAGTTCAGCGCGCATGAGTTCAATCCATTTGTAGGGAGGAATAATATGGGCTGCATCCTTGCTGCCAACTTCACTGAGTACCGTACCAATGGCGCTCAACCTCTCAATATAGCCGCATTTTTCAGTATGGGGGATGGTGATCGAACCATCGCTCACTTCCATGTAGTTGATGCCATAATCTTTGCAAAGGGCTATATAATCTTCAAACTGATTCCTGATAAGGAAGGCCTCCATGAGGGTGCCGCCAAAGTATACAGGGATGCCTGCCTGCTGATATAAATCAATTTTCTCCCTCAGGCGAGGTGTCACATAGGCTGTACCAAATCCGAGTTTGACAATGTCAACATGGGGAACGGCATTTTCAATGAAAAGCCTCGCTTCCTCATAAGTCAGTCCCTTATCCATAACCATGGTCAGACCTTCTTTTCTTGGCTTTGCAAGCCGTTCGGGCATTTGCGACAAATTGAAATTCATTGGCGGGAAATTGTGCCGCGAAAATACGAAACTCCTGCTGAAAGGAGCAAGCAGTTTAAAGCCTTTTGCGGCGCTTGTATTTGAGTATCAGCTCCACCACCTGTGGATGCTTTACCGCAGCAGGAAAGATCCGGAGAAACCGTTTCAGCTGGCGGTGATTGGCTTCTAAGGCCTTCTCCAGGAGCAAAAAACCTTCATGGGTTTTGCCGAGGCTGATGAGGATTGCACTTTCGTAATAGGACAAAATTGGCTTTTCACCCAGCTTAAACTGTGCGGCAAGCAGGTGTTTCTGGGCTTCTGCGTATTGCCTGCTTTCGAAGAGGGTCCTGATCAAGGCCTCCCAACCCTTCAGGTTGCGGGGCTTGGACTGCACTGCAGAGAGGAAATAATGCACTGCCTCTCTGATTTTGCCAACTTTAACCAGGCATTCCCCCATGAGCAGGTTAAATTCAGGATCCAGCCGTTTCATAGACAAACCCATATCAAGGTACCTGATGGCCTGGGCGTGCTTGCCTTCCTTGACATAAGTATTGGCTATTTTAAGATATATCCTTGCATTGTCTGGGTTAAGGTGGGATGCCTTCCGGTAATAAAACCTGGCTTGAGAGGGATTGCGTATCTTTTCATAACACAATCCCAATGCCTGATATATCAGATCTTCCGGTCTGGCAAGCTCAATCACTTTCTCCAAGCTCTCAATGGCTTCACGGTAGCGGTGCAACCGCATTTGGGCATCCGCCATATTGCGGTAAGCGTAATCAAATTTCTCGTTGATTACAATGGCAAACTGGTAGGCGTCGATGGCTTTTTCAAAGAGTCTTAGCCCTTGGTATGCCGCGGCCAGGTTGAACCATGCCAGGTCATTGTATGGGAAATCTTCAATGATTTTCAGGTGAATCCGGATACTTTCCTCATTCCGGCCGGTAAAATCTGTCCAAAAACAGATTTTATACAGTGCTTCCTGGTTATTGGGATCGTATTCAAGGATTAGAGCAAGGCAATCAAACAGCTTTTCAAAAGCTTCATAGTCATCATAAACATCAGCCAATTCAAAAAGCAGGTCAATCCGCTCGTCTCCTTCAAACTGGTCAATGGCTGATTCCAAGAGGGCAACAGCCTTGTCCTGCATGTCCAATGCGAGATAAGCATCTGTTCTCAGGATAAAAATGTCTATGTCGTTCCTGTCGAGTATCTCAGCCTTATCCAGGAAATCCAATGCCTGTTGGTAATGCCTGCCGGCAATCAGCAAATCAGCTTTCTTGATAAGCAGGGATGAAGAATATGGGTATTGCATGATACTCATATCAGCAGCCTCCATGGCTTTACCCAACAAGTCCATATCATCGAAATGGTCGATGATCCGTTCAAACGATTCTTCGCTCAGGAAGGCAGAACCTTTGCCCGAACAGAGCCGTTCATAAACCTTCAACAGGTCTTTAATGTCATCATTTTCGGGCAAACGGGGCTCTCCAGTCATAATGGACAAATCGATGTAATCTAACGATTAATACTGATTTTTTATATCCGACATAACAAATTACTTAACGGTTCGTTATGATATAGTAAAAAAAGAAGAGGTGGAATTGCTTATTTCATAAAAAATGTTAATTTTGTATTTGTATGGGAAACCTTAACACATCACGTTCGGCCTTTGCAAGCAAAATGACAGCTACCCTGCTGTTCTTCGTGCTGTCATATGCCGTTTTCGCAGTGGATGGTATCGTAATACGCAGCAAGTCATCCAAATCTTCTTTTTCCAACATGAAAAAGAACATCACCCTTTCTCTTCATACAGGCTTTGCTTACCGCGACAACAAATCGTTTGGTTTCAAAAAAGTGGGTGGTGCCAATGCTTTCAACTCAGTAATTACCTATCAAAAGGGAAATGTCACTTACGTTATCCCTTCCAAGAACAAAACCATCCTGCAGAAGTTCAAAACACCTGAGAAGCCTCAGCAATAATTTACTTGAACTGTTTGCTCTCCCCGTAAGATAAAATGCGAAAGCCCGATTTGGGCACCTCGAAATATTGCACAGGAACTGGATCGAAATTGATCTCAGCAACCCGGAATAAGACGCTTGCAGTCTTTTTTTCCATTCTCACCAGCATGGGCCATCCCGGCAAATTCGCCAAAGGGAAATTGATTTCCGTAATTTCAGGCAGAATATCAATCGCATACCAGATAGACAATGGGGAACCATCCTGCATGGTACCCGAGACCCGCTTGCAGGGATAAGACAAGATAACGGTATCGCCTTCAAGCTTTTCAAAATGCATTTCCCGGAATTCTGCCGTCAAATCAGCCCAGCTGATCTTTTCCATGGGTATTAATATCCGTTGGTTGCCAAACTCCCTCGTTACTGCGCCAGAACCTTCCCGGGCGTCGAAAAATGAAATTGTCTTGCCTATGGTTGATTTAAGCTCGGAACGGATGCTTGCACCCTTAACCATAATGCTGTAGACCGAGCTGTCCGTATGCAGTGGAATACCAGATTGGGTTTCCACTGCATATTGAGCGGTGCCTTCCGAAAATCGTTTCTGTGCCCCTGCCTGCAAGGCAGTCAGCATCATACAACAGAGGAAAGCCTTTTTCATGGCAATCTATTTTTTCCCCGAGGTCTTATCCTTCAATGCATTCACTTTTTTCTGTGACTCCTGCACTTTTTTCTGGGCTTCCTGCATTTGTTCCATCCGCTCCTGCCATTTGGATTTTTCCTTGGGCTTCTTTTTATTGGACTCAATATCGGCTAAAATTTTGTTATGGTCAATGATATAGTTCTGGATGACAAACTGCATGGCCAGCGTAATAACATTGGACACGGTATAATACCAGGTCAATGCGGAAGGCAGACCGTTGAAAATACCCAACAGCATGACGGGGAATATGTACGGCATGTATTTCAATACCGGATTATTCTGGTCAGGTGTCATGCTCATGCTGTAGATGGAAATCAGCAAACTGGTCAGCACCGCCAACAGGGTGAAAAGGGAGAGGTGGCTACCGATGCCAGGGATATGGAATCCCCAGTTAAGGATGGAATCGTAGGCCGACAGGTCAGCTGACCACCAAAAAGGAACGCCACGCAGGGTGATATTGGAATTGAAGAAACTGTAGAGTGCAAAGAATATGGGGATTTGCAGGATTGCCGGAATGCATCCTCCCAATGGGTTAACCCCTGCAGAGCGGAACAGTTTCATCTGCTCCATGCTATAGGCCTGCTGGTCGTCTTTATGCTTTTCTTTAAGTACATCAAGCTCAGGCTTGAGTGCTCTGGTTTTGGCGCCGCTGACATACGACGAGTAAATCAATGGGGAAGTCAACAACCTGATAAAGATCGTTAGGAGGGCAATAGCCAGGCCCATGCTGGGCACATATTCCACAAAGATGCCAAAGACAGGCAATACAATAAGCCTGTTGATATACTTCACGAAAGCATATACTCCCTGACCCAGGTTGACCATGTCCTCCATATCCATTTGGTAGGACTTGAGGATGGCAAAGTCGTTCGGGCCGATATAAAACTTGTATTTCAAGTCAATGGTTCTGGATGCAGGGAACACCGTGCGCAGGTTGGCTGTTGTCTGGGCAACTACTTTGAGGGAATCATCTGGAACCTTGCAATTGATGTCTGCATAGCTGAATCCATTTTCAGCAATCAAGGTGGTATTGAAAAACTTTTGTTTGACTCCCAACCAGTTGACCCCTTCTTCCCAGGTTTCATTCAACCCATCAGACATGGTGAAATAATCGAATCCATCCTTGTTTTTGAGTCCGAGTTGCGTCTCCCTTTTCTCGGATTGTATATCCCTTTCCTGTTGGTTGGCCTGAACCTGCCAAACCATGTTGATGGTATTGTTGGTGAAAAGCTGATCGGCACCAGTTGCCCGAATCTGCCAGTCAAACATGTAATCACTCGATTTCAAATTGTAGCGGTGCTCCAGTGAACGGCCTGAAGAATCTTTCAAACTGAATACAATCGACAGATTTCCGTCCTTGTCTTTTACCGTTTCTCCAGCGGTAAAGTACAACTCATCTGTTGATGCTGTTTGATTGTTGCCGGTGTTGATGAGGTAGGATATGCGGTTAAAAGGTTCAGCGATCAACTTCACCTTATTGCTGTCTGTTCCTGTAAAATTCTTGAGTTCAACACCAACCGGCCTTCCTCCCTTATTGGAAAAGACCACCTTCACCAATGCGTTCTCCAAAGTGGTAA
>JBDLUN010000152.1:0-7527 GCA_039805245.1 Bacteroidota bacterium | reverse complement strand
TGTAATTTAAAAAACCAAATATTGGTTATTAGGTAATTTATGCCTAACTTATATTGTGTTTTAATTACACATTAATGCTTGTTGAATATGGGAAATCAGGTGAATCTTTCAGGTGCAGTTGCCAGGCCCAACCTCAGTTTTTGGCAAATTTGGAATATGTGTTTTGGTTTTTTTGGTATTCAGTTTGGATGGAGCCTCCAAATGGGCAACATGAGTGCCATATATGAATTTCTGGGTGCCAAACCAGAAGAAATACCCGGACTGTGGTTGGCAGCACCCATGACAGGGTTGATCATTCAGCCCATCGTGGGTTATTTCAGTGACAGAACCTGGCATCCAAAGTTGGGTAGGAGAAGACCGTATTTCCTGGTAGGTGCTATCCTCAGTTCTATCGCACTATTCTTTATGCCCAACTCACCGAGCGTTTGGATTGCTGCTGGAACCCTTTGGATATTGGATTCATGTATCAATATTTCCATGGAGCCTTTTCGCGCCTTTGTAGCCGATAACCTCAATGAGAAACAAAGATCATTCGGTTATGCCATGCAAAGTATGTTCATCGGTGGCGCATCTTTTATAGCAGGATTCCTGCCAACCTTGCTGGTGGATTGGATGGGCTTTTCCCGTCAAAAAATTAATGGTGGTATTCCTGAAAACATTGTCTGGTCTTTTTACATAGGGTCAGGTGTTTTTCTTATAGCTGTCCTTTATACCGTTTTCAAAAGTAAGGAATACCCACCTGACTCAACGATTGAAGAGGCTAAGCAACTCTCAGAAAATATTGTAAAAGAAATCATGTCAGCAATAGGCAACATGCCCTCACAGATGAAGCGCCTTGCCTTGGTGCAATTTCTGACCTGGCCCGGATTGTTCCTCATGTGGTTTTATTACAGCACTGGGGTTGCTGTGAATATTTTTGGAGGAAATGCCAATGCCCCTGAAGGGACAGATGCTTCAACGCTATACAGTTTGGGTTTGGAATTGGCTAACACAACATCTGCCATACTCAATCTGGTCACTTTCCTTTTTTCATTTTCCATTCCTTTCATTGTTTCCAAAATTGGCAGTAAGCTAACCCATACAGCATGTTTGATTATTGGTGGTTTGGGATTGATCAGTGTCAATTTCATTGCAGAACCTTCCATGTTGTTTCTGTCCATGAGCATGGTTGGTATAGCCTGGGCGTCGATATTATCCATGCCCTACACTATATTGGCGGGCAGCATCCCCCAAGAAAAAATGGGCATATACATGGGTATTTTCAATTTCTTCATTGTGCTGCCTGAAATCATTGCTTCCTTGACTTTCGGATATGTTATGGAAAATATTTTGGACAATAACCGGCTCCTGGCCGTGTTGGTCGGTGGTTGTCTGTTGATTTCCGCCGGAATCATTTGTGCTTTGATTGTTAAAGAGGAAAAAAACTGATTTGAATATGAAGAAGTTTGTATTGATATTGGTCTTGCTGGGGTGGAATATTTCAACCCTTTTAGCTGCAAACGCTGTCAGTTGCTATCCCTCTCATTGGTGGATAGGCATGAAGCAGCAAACACTGCAGTTGATGATTCAGTCGAAAAGCGATTTGTCTGCTGCCGTGAAGGTGACCGGTTCCGGATTGATTATCAAAAAAGTGTTCCAACCTGAAAACAAGCATTACTTGTTTATTGATCTGCTTATCACAGCTGCGGCCAAACCCGGCCAATACAAATTTACATTGGGTGATGGAACTGCATTCAATTATGAGTTGAAGCTGCGAAAAACAAACAACCCCAATGTTCACCAAGGTGTAAGGTCAAATGATTTGATCTACCTGATCATGCCCGACCGGTTCGCCAACGGTAATCCCGCCAATGATTCTTTTGCCGATTTGCAAGACAATGTAGCAGACCGGCAAAACCCATACGCCAGGCATGGCGGTGATTTGCAAGGGGTCACCCAAAAGCTTGACTACCTGAAGGGAATTGGCGTTACTGCACTTTGGCTTACACCGGTATTGGAAAACAATATGCCCCGGATGACTGAAGGTCCCTATGTAATGAGTGGTTACCATGGTTATTGGACGACAGACCATTATCAGGTAGACAAACGTTTGGGTGGCAATGGAGCCTACAAAGAAATGGTTGATGCCGCCCATAAAAAGGGACTCAAAGTGATACAGGATGCTGTTTACAACCATGTTGGATCATATCACCACACGGTATTGGATCTTCCTATGCGTGACTGGCTAAACCAATGGCCATCGTACACGCCATCTAATCACCGGGAAGAACTGTTTACAGATCCTTATGCAGCACCTTCAGAGAAAAAAGTCATGATAGGTGGTTGGTTTATGCCTCATCTTCCTGATCTCAATCTTGCCAATCCTTACTGTGCCAATTTTGTCATCCAAAACAATATCTGGGCAACAGAAGAATTTGGTATTGATGGTTGGAGGGTTGATACCTATAAATATTGTGATGAAAAGTTTCTCAATAACATCAATGCCGCTTTGATCAGGGAATTTCCCAATTTGACAGTTTTCGGAGAAGCCTGGACGAATTCAGTGCCAGCCAGTGCTTACTTCACCGAAAACAATATGGATGTGCCTTTCAAACACCAAATCAAAGGGGTTACCGATTTCCCTTTGAATGGCGCCATTTATGATGCTTTGAATCAACCATTTGGTTGGACAGAAGGTGTTAACCGTTTGTATATGACTTTGTCGCAGGATTTCCTTTACAAGAACCCCATGACAAATTGCATTTTCCTCGATAACCATGATATGAACCGTTTTTATTCCATGGTTAAAGAAGATATTGCCAAATACAAAATGGGGTTAGGCCTTTTGTTGACCATGCGGGGCATACCACAAATATATTACGGCACAGAAGTCCTCATGAAAAATTACAAGGACCCCAATGATGCTGCAGTAAGAAAAGACTTCCCCGGTGGATGGGCTGCTGATGCAACCAATAAATTTGAATCAGGGGGCCGAAATGCAATGGAGCAGCAGGCTTTTGAATACTTCAAACAATTGGCGAATTACCGTAAAACGAGTCATGCATTGACCAACGGAAAATTGGTCCAATATATACCTCAAAATGGTGTTTATGTTTATTTCAGGGTACATGCCAACCAAACCATCATGTGCATCCTGAACACATCAGCACAGCAAACAGCATTGCCCACTGCCCGATTTGATGAAATTATTGGCTCCAATAAATTTGGGATCAATATCATCACCGGTGAGTCAACTGATCTGAAATCATCCCTGAATCTTCCCCCAAACGCTATCATCATGATGGATTTGAAAAAATAATATCAATATGCCTGATAACCAAGACCTGCAGCCGTTTTCGGATGAGTCAAAGCCTTATGAAGAAATATACTTTGTGGAAACGTCAGGACCGGTCTGGAATTATTCCCTTTTTTCAGATGAAGTCATCAGCAATTTTCAGGCAGGCACATTGTATAACGCTTATCAGTTTTTCGGAAATAAACAACTTACCGTATTAGGCAAATCGGGTACTTATTTTGCAGTATGGGCCCCCAATGCCACTCGGGTATCGGTTGTTGGTAATTTCAATGATTGGCAGCCCAATCAGCATGACCTGTTTGTCAGACTCGACAACTCCGGTATTTGGGAGGGTTTTATCCCAAACTGTTCAAGAGGTGAGGTATACAAATACAGTATCGTTGGATTTGGTGGAAAGATCATGCAAAAGGGCGACCCTTATGCACATTTCTGGGAAAAGAAACCATTGACGGCCAGTATTACCTGGAATTTTGATTATAACTGGAAGGATGATGGTTGGATGGACATCCGAGAAAAACATAATGCACTAACCTCGCCATATGCTGTTTATGAAGTGCACCTGGCCAGTTGGATGCGACCAGATCCGTCAAATGAAGAATCCTATTTTTCCTATTGGGAAATTGCAGAACGGCTGGTGCCTTATATTAAGGAGATGGGTTTCACACATATAGAATTTATGCCAGTGATGGAATTCCCTTTTGATGGCAGTTGGGGATACCAGGGTACAGGGTACTTTGCGCCTACTTCAAGATTCGGACATCCAGAGGAATTTATGGCCATGATTGATGCTTTTCATCAGGAAGGTATTGGGGTTATATTGGATTGGGTTCCCTCTCATTTTCCTTATGACAGCCATGGTCTTTTCATGTTTGACGGCACCCATACGTATGAGTATGCAGATATGCGAAAGGGATACCATCCGGATTGGAACAGTTATATTTTCAATTATAAGAGGGGAGAGGTCAGGTCTTTTCTCATCAGCAATGCCAGATTTTGGTTTGACTGCTTTCATGTAGACGGAATCAGGGTCGATGCCGTTTCATCGATGCTCAAATTGGATTATTCACGCAATGAAGGTGAATGGGAACCCAATGAATATGGAGGCAACGGCAACCTCGAAGCCATAGCATTTTTGAAAAACATGAATGAGATGGTTTATAGGGATTTCAAAGGAGTTCAAACCATCGCTGAAGAAGCAACGAGCTGGCCTGGTATTTCAAGACCCACCTTTGCCGGTGGTCTGGGCTTTGGTATGAAATGGATGATGGGATGGATGCATGATACCCTCCGGTATTTCAAGCAGGATCCTTATTTCAGACAGTATCAGCAGGATCAACTCAGCTTCAGCATGATGTATTATTATGATGAAAACTTCATGCTCCCGCTGAGTCATGATGAGGTGGTTCATGGAAAATCTCCTATGATTTTCAAAATGCCAGGTGATGAGTGGCAGAAATTCGCCAATTTGAGGTTGCTGTACACCTATATGTTTGCCCATCCGGGTGCCAAATTGCTTTTCATGGGCAATGAATTCGGGCAGACTGATGAATGGAATTACAAAACTGCATTGCGTTGGGATTTATTGGATTTTGATTGCCATCAGGGCTTGAAAAAATGTGTTGCAGCCCTGTCGCACTTACTGAAAGGGCAACCGGCTTTGCACGCTGCACAATTTTCACCCGAGGGGTTCACCTGGCATGATCTTACCCATCGGGAAGAATCTATAGTGGCTTTTACCCGACAGAATCTTGATTCCACTGAACAACTGTTGGTTGTGCTCAATATGACCCCCGTTGAGCGTGTAGGCTGGACCATCAACGTTCCATCAGATTTGCCATGGATTGAAGTTTTCAATAGTGATCGGGTTGAATACTGGGGAACAGGCAATTATGTGAATGAACATATCATCACGCCAATAACCCTTTCAGCTGAGGATTTGCAGTTAAAGATTCGGGTTTCCCTACCCCCATTGGGAGGAATTATCCTCAAAAGAAAGTAATCAAACCAATCACATCTTCTCGGGTACCTGGATGCCCAACATTTCCATGCCAGACTTTAAAATGGTTGCCACCAATGATGCAATCCTGAGCCTGAGTTGTCTTTTTAGTTCAGTCTCTGCATTGGCAATACTGTGATTGGCATAAAACGAGTTGAAACTTTGTGCCAATTGGAACAAGTAATTGGCCAGTGCTGAAGGATCCATACCTTCTGCAGCCTGGTGGATGATATTGTCATAATTATCAGCAAGCAAGACCAACTCTTTTTCCTGTTTTTCCAAAGTACCGTAGTCTTCGAAACCGTCACCAACAGCAACCTTCCTTAAAATGGATTTGATCCGTGCATGGGTATATTGGATGAATGGACCTGTTGCGCCATGAAAGTCGATGGATTCTTCAGGATTGAAAATCATTTTCTTTTTCGGATCCACCCGGAGCAGGAAATATTTCAGGGCACCCAATCCAATTGTTTCATAAAGGGTATCCAATTCATCTTCGCTGAAGTCTTTGACTTTACCCAGGTTTTGCGTGTGCTCCCGTGCTATGGAAATCATCCCGTCAACGAGATCATCTGCGTCAACCACAGTGCCCTCACGGCTCTTCATCCTTCCTGTTGGTAATTCAACCATGCCATAAGACAGGTGGTGAATACCGTTGGCATATGGCAATTCCAGCTTTTTGCAAATGAGTTGCAGCACTTTCATGTGGTAGTTTTGCTCATCACCAATCACATAAATGCTTTGGTCCATACCAAATTCATCAAATTTCTTTTGTGCCAGACCGATATCCTGCGTGATATATACAGATGTTCCATCTTTTCTTAAAACCAGTTTCTCATCGAGTCCATCAGCAGTCAAATCAATCCAAACGCTACCATCATCTTTTTTATAAAAAACATTTTTTTGCAGTCCGAGCTCAACGGTCTCCTTGCCCAGCAGATAGGTTTCGCTTTCGTAATAGGTTTTCGCAAAATCTGATCCAATTCTCTTGTACGTCACATCAAATCCTTCATACACCCAAGCATTCATCCTTTTCCACAACTCAATGATATCCGGTACCCCATTTTCCCAATCTAACAGCATTTGTTGGGCTTCAAGCATGATTGGTGCTTCCCTTTCAGCCTTTGCTTTTTCCATACCCTTGGCTACCAATTCATCCACCTCGGCTTTATAGGCATCATTGAATTTCACGTAATAGGCACCAACAAAATGATCTCCTTTCATGCCCGTTTCCGATGGGGTCGCTCCATTGGCATACCTTTTCCAGGCAATCATGCTTTTGCATATATGAATGCCCCGATCATTTACAATACAAGTTTTGACCACTTCGTAGCCGTTTGCCTTGAGTATTTCGGCAATGCTCCGGCCCAGAAAATTGTTTCGCAGGTGGCCCAGATGCAATGGTTTGTTTGTATTGGGGGAAGAATATTCCACCATGATTTTTTTGCCATTAATGGGCGCTTTTCCGAAACAGGGATCCTGATGATGTTTATTGACAATCGGTGTGAAGTAGGTTGGATTGATAGTTAAATTCAAAAAACCTTTAATGATGTTGAACCCGGTGAAAAGTTCGGGGTGTTCGGTAATCAGTTTCTCTCCGAGTACATTACCCAATTGCTCCGGATTGGATTTGAGCTGCTTTACAAGGGAAAACAAGACAATGGTGTAGTCTCCTTCAAATTCAGGTTTGGTGGGATTGACTTGAAAATCCTTTTCTGAGAGGGTAGTTCCGTATAATGCTGATATGGTTGCTATTGCTTTTTCCCTGATGATATTGATGAGCATAATGTTCTGATTGCTGCAAATGTACGATTACTTCATTTTATGGTAACTTTGCACCACATTTTGCAAGATGAAAATAATTGAAGTCAGATCGAAGCAGGAAATCAGGCAATTTCTGGACTTGCCCTTCTCCATCTACCGTGATGACCCCAACTGGGTTTGTCCGCTATTCAATGATGTTGAAGCTGTATTCGATCCTTCCAGAAACAATTTTTTTAATTTCGGGAAATGCACCAGGTGGATTCTGGTCAATGACGCTCATGAAACCATTGGCAGGATAGCAGCTTTTATAAACGAAAAAAAAGCTTACAACGAAACGGTTCCCACCGGGGGCTGCGGTTTTTTTGAGTGTATTGAAGATTTTAAAGCTGCATCCATGCTTTTTGATCAGGCCAAAACATGGCTTACAGGGCACGGTATGCAAGCGATGAACGGCCCCGTCAATTTCGGTGAA
>JBDLUN010000151.1:0-51704 GCA_039805245.1 Bacteroidota bacterium | reverse complement strand
TTTTTGGTTTATTGGCGCAAAAATAAAGTATTTGTAGAAAAAAAAATGAATAACCATCAAATAGATATGAAATCACTCATTTTCAATCGTTTGTAATTGAAAAATGTTTTAAATTGTACTATGGCGTTGAAGATAATAGACTATAACTCTGAACAATACCAACAGATGGTGGCTTTGAGAACAGAAGTGTTGAGAAAGCCATTGGGCATGGTATACAATCCGGCAGATCTGGAAAAAGAGAAAGATGATATCCTTATTGGGGCTTTTGAAGACGATAGGATATTGGGTTGTTGCATCCTCACCAAAATCGACAGCGACACCTGCAAACTCCGTCAGATGGCCGTGCACCCGAGTATGCAGCGCAACGGCCTGGGTGCGTCGATCATGAATTTTGCCGAAAATGTAGCCCGGGATGCAGGCTACACCAAAATGGTTCTCCATGCCCGCAAGACAGCCTCAAAATTCTATGAAAAGCTGGGTTATGCTGTAAATACCGGAGAGTTCATTGAAGTGAACCTGCCGCATCTGGGTATGATCAAATCAATTTTTTAGCCCTTCCTGACTTTTTCGCGGAGCACTGCTCTTGCTGAGTCTAGACTATCCTGGTCTGGAAATGCATCCTTAGGCACAAGGAAAAAACTCTTATTGTCAAAATACAGATGAAAAAAACCAGGGGTTTCAAAATAACTGCTGAATTCCCGCCAGGCCCAGCTTTTTTGTCCGCTCGCGGTCTCTATAAAAAAATGCTGTTCTGTAAATGATGCGGAAAAACTGTCTTGGAAGGTTTTGCTTTTCTTATAAATCAGGAGTGGCAACCAAATCCAGAAGGCAACCATCATGGATATCCACAAGACAGAACTCATCAGAAATGGCAGGGGTGAGATCAGCTTGAAGCCGAACAGCACGGCTGCCAGGAGGGCAAAAACGTTGACCATAATCATCATCAACTTGATCTCCCTCCTGGAAATGAAATGGTACCGCAGAGCCTGCAGTACCTTTCCTTTATTGTAAGTGATATTTATTTTCACCATTTCTTTCATTAGCTGCATCCCATGCTATTTCCGCAATTGAGGCATTTGTAACAAGTACCGCTTCTTACGGTGATGTGTCCGCATGTGTTACAGGCTGGAGCATCACTTTGCATGCTCTTCATAAATTCCTGCGTACTGTTTTCGGCTTTTACTGCAAGAGGAGCTTTCTGGACCTTTGGTGTTGAAACAGCATTGTTTGAAGTGGCTACAACGCGAACGTCAGAGAGTTCAGGACCAGCATCATCCCATGCATCGTTGCCGGTATTCATCACTTCGGGCCTGTCCAACACGTGCACAAGGTCTGTGCGGTCTAGGTATTCATAAGCGAGGCAGCGGAAGACAAAGTCTACGATGGATGTAGTTGATTTGATGTTCGGATGATCCACCATACCGGCAGGTTCAAACTTGGTGAACACAAATTTCTCAACAAACTCTTCCAATGGAACACCGTATTGCAAACCAACGGATACCGCAATGGCGAAGCAGTTCATCAGGCTGCGGAGGGTTGATCCTTCTTTGGCCAAGTCGATGAAGATTTCACCAAGTGTGTTGTCTCCATACTCTCCGGTACGGAGGAAGATGGCCTGTCCATTGATTTTCGCCTTTTGGGTAAATCCACGGCGCTTGGTGGGGAGGGCTTTTCTTTCAACGATCCTGGAGAGTTGGCGCTTCAATTTGGTGTCAGGTGACGCTTGCATGCGCTTGTTCAACTCATTCAACAGTTCATCAACAGTAAGCTTGCTTACATCGATGAAAGCACTTTCTGCTGCGGCGAGTGTTTGTTCGTCTGTTTCCTCTTCAGTTGCCTTGCTGTCGCTTTTGTTGCTGAGCGGCTGACTGAGTTTGGATCCGTCGCGGTAAAGGGCGCAGGCTTTAAGACCCAGTTCCCAGCTGAGTTGGTAACAATCAGCAATTTCAGGTATGTTGGCCTCGTTGGGGAGGTTGATGGTTTTGGAGATGGCTCCGCTGATGAAAGGCTGAGCTGCAGCCATCATGCGGATATGGCCATGGGCGTGGATGTAACGCTCACCTTTTTTGCCACACTTATTGGCGCAATCAAATACGGGATAGTGCTCAGACTTGAGGTGGGGAGCTCCTTCGATGGTCATGGTGCCGCAAACGTAGTCGTTGGCAGCATCCACCTGGGCACCTGTAAAGCCAAGAGCCTGCAGCATATTCCATTCGAAATTGAAATATTGCTCTGGCTTGAAGCCCAAACGCTGAAGGCATTCCTCTCCAAGGGTGTACACATTGAATACGAATCCGATTTCGAAAGCAGACATTACAGCATCATCCAGCTTTTTGATTTCTGAGGCGATGAAGCCTTTTTCACTCAAGGTCTGGTGGTTGATAAAAGGAGCACCGGCAAATGAGGCCGATCCTACTGCATATTTGATGATGGCATCCTGCTCAGCAGCTGTATATTTCAGGTTGGCCAATGCCTGTGGAACAGACTGGTTGATAATCTTGAAATAACCACCGCCAGAAAGCTTTTTGAATTTAACCAGCGCGAAGTCAGGTTCAACACCTGTAGTGTCACAATCCATGACCAAACCGATTGTACCAGTAGGCGCGATAACCGTAGTTTGCGCATTGCGGTATCCATACTGCTCACCCAACTCAACAGCATCATCCCAAGCTTTGCAGGCTGCCTTCAGCAGGTAGTCTGGACAATCCTTGGCTTTGATACCTTGTGGCTTGATGCTGAGTCCTACATAAGCACCATCAGCATCATAGGCTGCGGCCCTGTGGTTTCTCATTACCCTGAGCATATCTTCCCTGTTCTCTTCATAACGGGGGAATGCACCATGGATTTTCGCAATTTCAGCAGATGTCTTGTAAGAAATGCCGGTCATGATTGCGGTGATGGCACCTGCAATACCCCGGGCCTCATCACTATCGTATGGAATGCCACTCACCATCAACATACTGCCGAGGTTGGCGTAGCCCAAACCAAGGGTGCGGTAATCGTAGCTGAGTTGTGCCACTTCCTGGCTGGGGAACTGTGCCATCAGCACAGATACTTCCAATACGGTTGTCCACAACCGCACAGTATATTCAAACCCTTTTACATCAAAGGTATTGTCTGATTCATTGAAGAATTTCCTGAGGTTAGCTGAAGCCAGGTTACAGGCTGTGTTGTCCAGGAACATGTACTCACTGCAGGGGTTGGAGGCCCTGATCGGACCACCTTGAGGACAGGTGTGCCATTCGTTGATGGTCGTATCATATTGGGTTCCGGGATCGGCACAACGCCATGCAGCGTATGCGATTTTATCCCAAAGCGCCTTGGCAGGCAGCTTCTTCATAACGCGTTTGTCCATCCTGCCGGTAAGCTCCCAATCTTCACCCTTGGCGAGTTTCTCAAAAAAGGCATTGGGTATGCGGACTGAATTATTGGAGTTCTGGCCACTGACAGTTCTGTATGCCTCACCTTCATAATCACTGGAATATCCAGCGGCGATGAGGGCTGCCACTTTTTTCTCCTCTTCCACCTTCCAATCGATGAAAAGCTCGATTTCAGGATGGTCGATATCCAAACAAACCATTTTGGCAGCACGGCGTGTTGTTCCACCACTTTTGATGGCACCTGCTGCACGATCTCCGATTTTCAGGAAGCTCATCAGTCCAGACGATGTACCGCCACCGCTGAGTTTCTCCCCTTCACCACGCAGGTTGGAGAAATTGGTCCCAACACCGGAACCGTATTTGAAAATCCTTGCTTCACGCACCCACAAGTCCATGATGCCACCCTCGTTTACCAAATCATCATCCACGCTCAGGATGAAACAAGCATGAGGCTGGGGCCTTTCGTAGGCAGAAGTTGATTTCTTCAGTTGACCGTCTGTCTGGTCTACATAGTAATGCCCTTGGGGCTTTCCTTTGATGCCATAACTTTCATGCAAACCGGTATTGAACCACTGAGGTGAATTGGGTACGCAAGCCTGATTCAATATGCAAAAAACCAGTTCCTCATAAAATACCTGAGCATCATCAGAAGTTGCAAAATAACCATAACGCTCACCCCAAACCCTCCAGCAGTTGGCCATACGATGCGCCACTTGCTTGGCTGATGTTTCCCTTCCCAATGAACCATCGGCCTGTGGAACACCTGCCTTCCTGAAGTATTTCTGGGCGAGGATATCCGTAGCAATCTGGCTCCATTGTTTGGGCACCTCCACGTTGTTCATTTCAAACACCACCTCACCACTTGGATTGCGGATGACAGAAGTACGATAATCGTATTCAAACATTTCATAAACACTGGTTTGACCGGCAGTGAAATGTCTTTCAAATTTCAGTCCCTGACTGGTTTTTGGGGTATTGGTTTTGTTTGGCATGTGGTTAAGCTTATGGTTTAAATGGGGAACTTATATCTGTATGTGTGAAGAGCGAAAATACCCAACTCCTACCTAGCAGAAGACCCTTAGATATCAACACCCTGTTGATAACCGACAGTAATCCACTACAGGCTTGATTTTCATGTTTTATACACTTTTTTGGAAAAAATATTTTGGCTAATATTGGGAAAATCAATAGTGCAATTTACAATTTAATAATTGTTTATTTTGTGACGAAAATCATCAAAAAAGGTTAAACAAAACTTAGCTTTGTCAAAATCAAATCAAGTGCCCAAAACGAGCTATTTGTTATTGGCAATTCTGTTGCAATTCTCTAAAACCGCACTGACAGCCCAAGAATCACGCCAAAGCGCATGGCTGTTTTCTGCAGGCTCCTACAAGATTAAGGGGAAATTAAATGTCATCTACGATGTTCAGTTCAGAACCAGTGACGGATGGAAGCAACCAGAGACATTCATCCTCAGGCCTGCATTGGCGTTGACCATGCCTAAAGGAACCCAGCTGAGCATGGGCTTTGCATGGGTGAGGAATTGGCGGAACGTTTCGGGCATCAGGGATGGGGTAAACGACAACAGAATCTGGCAGCAGTGGATAAAAGTCCAATCTTTCTCAAGTTCGACCCTGCAGCACAGGTTAAGGCTAGAGGAACGTTTTGTCTCTAGTCTGCAAGTATCGGGTAATCAGCTATTGAAAAGAAACTCCCAATTTAATGCCCGACTCCGGTATTTCAACCGCTTTATCCAACCCTTCAAAAAAACAGGGAAACTGACGAAAGGCCCGTATTGGGTCTTGCAAAATGAAATTTTTGTCAACCTTGTCGGTTCCAAATCAACCCATGGGCATATATTTGACCAATCCAGAACATATGCCGGCACGGGAATCAGGCTGAATACCGCCATTGACCTGGAATTGGGCTGGATGGCACAATATGCATTGGGTAGAAACAGCAACCATATTGTTAATAACATCCTGCAGGTATCCTCTTTTCTTCGTTTATAGAAAAGTTTTTCGCACATTTGCATTAGAACGCCAAGTCGCATGATGGGAAAGGTTTACCAAAAGATTCTGGAAAACAAAATGCAAAAGAAAAAGTCTTTTGCTGTGTTGGTGGACCCCGACAAGACTTCCCTTGCTAAAGCGGACCAGTTGATGGAATTGTGTATAACATCCCAGGTAGACTTCATTTTTGTAGGCGGAAGCCTGGTGGTAAGCGAACACCTGGAGGAACTGGTGCAGCATTTCAAAAGGGAATCAGACATTCCTGTACTGTTGTTTCCGGGAAGTCCTTCACAGGTTACCCCCTACGCTGATGCATTGCTTTACCTCTCTTTGATTTCCGGAAGAAATCCGGAATTACTCATCGGACAGCATGTCATCTCTGCCCCAGCAGTCAAAAAGAGCGGATTGGAAGTCCTCCCCACAGGCTATATGCTCGTGGATGGTGGAGCACCGACCACCGTTTCCTACATCAGCAACACCCAACCCCTGCCGGCAGACAAGCACGAAATTGCTCTCTGCACCGCTTGGGCAGGAGAAATGCTGGGCATGAAGCTCATTTACATGGATGCAGGCAGTGGCGCTAAAAACGCCATTTCGGAACAAATGGTGAGCACAGTTGCCTCCCAGATCAAGGTACCGCTGATTCTCGGCGGGGGTATCCGGAACGGGGAAAAAGCTTATCACCTTTGTAAAGCCGGGGCAGACATCATTGTTGTAGGCAATGCCATCGAGAAAGACCCGCAGCTCATCAGGCAAATCAGTAATGCCGTACATGCACACAACGCCGAGGCCGAGCCATTGCGCTCCAATGGAAACTAATCCCCCCGTTTTGTGGTTTTTATTGGAAAAAATCACTTTATTTGCACCTCACAATTTTTCTTTACAAGACAGACTTGGAAAAATGAAAAAAAACCTGACCTCTTCATCAATAGCAGAAATGGCACCAGCCGTTTCCATGCGTTGGGTTTTTACTGTACCTCGCGGAACAGTTTTTTTGGAACGACCGGTTCCGTTTTTGGTACGACGTTGATAGATACCACCCCCAGCCCGACTGCCGTCGTTTGCCCATTCAGCATAAGTTTGCTGCAATGGGTCCTGTCAATTTTTTCAACCAGCCAAAAATGGAACAGCAAAAACAAGAATTTAATCTTCATATAGCCAGCGAGAACCATTTCCAGTTTGCAGAAGCCATCTGCCAGGAAATGGAAGAATCAGCAAAAGCACGTGGCACAGGTATTGCCAAAAGAAGTCCTGACTACATCCGGATGAAGATGAGCGAAGGCAAAGCTGTAATTGCCCTCACCCAAAGTGGTGAATGGGCAGGTTTTTGCTATATCGAGACCTGGAGTCATGGTGAATATGTGGCCAATTCCGGACTGATTGTCAAACCATCCTTACGGAAAAGCGGACTGGCCAAAATGATCAAACGGAAAATCTTTCAGCTCAGCCGTGAAAAATACCCCAATGCCAAAATTTTCGGACTCACTACTGGGTTGGCCGTGATGAAAATCAATTCAGAGCTTGGCTATGAACCGGTCACCTATTCCGAACTCACCCAGGATGAGGCTTTTTGGGCAGGATGCAAAAGCTGCATCAATTACGAAATCCTGATGAGCAAAGAGCGCAAAAACTGCATGTGTACTGCCATGCTTTACGACCCCAAAGACCATTATAAACCTGAGGAAACAAAAGAATATTTCGAAGCCAATGAAAAAGGATTTGAAAGGCTCTTCAGGTTCAAGGAATGGAAACTCCTGCGCCCCTTCCTGAAAAAGGGAGATAAAACTGAAAAGTCATCCAAAGGACTCATAGCCACATTTTTCAACTTTTAAAACGCCCCATTATGTCGAAAAAAATTGTTCTCGGATTCAGTGGCGGACTGGATACGACATTTTGCGTTAAGTACCTTGCTGAAGACCAGGGTTACGAAGTGCACAGCATTATTGTTAATACCGGCGGATTCTCTACAGAAGAACTTGAAAAGATAGAGATCCATGCACGCAACCTGGGTGTGGCTTCCCATACCACTATCAATGCCGTGGAAGGTTATTATGAACGGATTATCCGTTACCTTATTTACGGAAATGTTCTGAAAAACAACACCTATCCATTGAGTGTGAGCGCTGAACGCCTCAGCCAGGCAATCCATATTGCCGAACACGTCCGCAAACTCGGTGCCGATGCCGTAGCACATGGCAGTACCGGTGCGGGCAATGACCAGGTTAGGTTTGATATGGTATTCCACATCATGATACCCGGCGTGGAAATCATTACCCCCATCAGAGACTTAAAACTCAGCCGCGAGGAGGAAATAGCCTATCTGCAATCGAAAGGTGTCAACATGAACGCCGAAAAGGCCATGTATTCCATCAACAAAGGCCTATGGGGCACCAGTGTTGGAGGCAAAGAGACGCTCTCCTCAAAAGGGATGTTGCCTGAATCAGCCTGGCCAACACAAGTCACTAAAACTGAAGCCGAAGAGGTGGTGCTGGAATTCAGCCAAGGGGAACTCACCGGAATAAACGACCATCAGTTTGATCACCCCTCCAAGGCGATTCAATACCTCCAAACCATCGCAGGACCATTCGGTATAGGCAGGGATATCCATGTGGGTGACACCATCATCGGCATAAAAGGACGTGTTGGGTTTGAAGCGGCTGCTCCCATGGTCATCCTTAAAGCCCACCATGCCCTCGAAAAGCATGTGCTCACCAAATGGCAACTCCAATGGAAAGATACCCTTGCCCAGTTCTATGGCAACTGGTTGCATGAGGGGCAAATCCTTGACCCTGTGATGCGCAACATTGAGTCGTTTCTGACATCAACACAGGAAAATGTTTCTGGAAAGGTTTATGTACAGTTGATGCCTTACCGCTTTCAGGTGATCGGCATAGCATCACCCTTCGACCTCATGAACAGCAAATTCGGCAAGTATGGGGAAATGAACTCCGGCTTCACCGGTGAAGACGTGCGGGGCTTCAGTAAAATTTTCGGCAACCAGACCATCATCTGGAATGCTGTACAGGACGAGAACAGCAAAAAGTAAAAATGGAAAAACTAATCCATATCGGCATCATGGGGGGAGCAGGTTATACCGGTGGAGAGCTGCTTAGGCTGTTGCTCAATCACCCCCATGCATCCATCCGCTTTGTTCACAGCAAGAGCAATGCGGGTCAGCCCGTTTACAAAGTGCATACAGACCTCCTCGGCTCAACCGATCTCGTGTTTGCAGCAGAAACCAGTCAGGATATTGATCTGCTTTTCCTCTGTTTGGGTCATGGCGAATCTGCCAAGCTACTGAAGGAGACAACCTTCGACCCAAACATCCGAATTATCGATCTGGCCAATGATTTCAGATTGAACAAAGATGCCCATGCGTTTGGTCGCCATTTCGTTTATGGCCTCCCCGAACTGCAATTGGATATCATCCAATCAGCGGATAACATTGCGAACCCGGGCTGCTTTGCCACAGCCATTCAACTGGGTTTGCTGCCCCTCGCGGCGGCTGGGGTTTTAGGGGAAGTGTATGCCACTGGCATCACCGGCTCAACCGGAGCAGGGCAATCACTGAGCGCTACAAGCCACTTCAGCTGGAGGGCAAACAATATACAAGCTTACAAAACACTAACCCACCAACATTTGGGGGAAATACACCAATCGCTCAGCCAATTGCAGGGCAAAAGCCAGCCAGCTGTGCATTTTGTTCCCTGGCGTGGCGATTTCACCAGAGGGATATTCATATCCTCGACCGTAAAAACGGAAATGCCCTTGGATGAGGTTCGCAACCTATTCAAGGATTATTATCAACCGCATCCATTCACCACTGTTGCTGATGAACAGATACACCTCAAACAGGTGGTCAACACCAACAAATGCCTGATTTACTTGGAGAAGGAAGGCAATATGCTCGTAGTTCACAGTGCCATAGACAATCTGCTTAAAGGGGCAAGCGGTCAGGCTGTACAGAACATGAACCTCTTGTTTGGATTCGATCAAACCACTGGCTTGAGGCTCAAGCCACTCGCATTTTAAATCAGGAACATGAAAGCAACCATCTTAGGAGCAGGAAATATTGGTATGGCGCTGGCAGAGGGTCTGGTGGAGAGTGGAACTTGTGCATTACAGGATATCACGCTAACCAAAAGAAATGCCCATGCGCTGACAGCATTGGCATCCAAGGGATTCAATACCAACACATCCAATGCCGATGCCATTGTTGGCTCCGACACCATTTTTGTCTGTGTATTGCCACAACAACTGAATGAGCTCCTGACAGAACTCAAAGGCAGCATTGACACAGAAAAACAACTGGTGGTTTCCGTGGTTACAGGCGCGCATACCGATGTATTCAAGAAAATATTGGGCGAGCAATGTCGCATCATCAGGGCAATGCCCAATACCGCTATGAAAGTGCGTGAAAGCATGACCTGCCTATCGTCAGCGAATGCCACCCAAGAAGATATCCGGATGGTGCAGGCCCTCTTTGACACCATGGGGCAGAGCATCATCATCGAAGAAAATATGATGAGTGCAGCAACAGCATTGTGTGCCTGTGGTATTGCCTTCTTCCTCCGAACCATCAGGGCAGCATCCCAGGGCGGTGTAGAAATCGGTTTCCATGCGGGCGATGCTGTAAAAATTGCAGCCCAAACAGCATTGGGTGCCGCCAGGCTGCTGACCACCAACAAAAGCCATCCGGAACAGGAAATAGACAAAGTGACATCCCCTAAGGGTTGTACCATCGCCGGTCTCAATGAAATGGAACACCAGGGGCTTAGTTCTGCTATGATCAAAGGGATCAAACTCTCTTCCAATATTGCAAACAACCTTTATACAGCATCATGAAACTATTCGACGTTTACCCACTCAACAATATCACCATTACCCGGGCTGCAGGCAGCCGCGTTTGGGATGATCAAGGCACTGAGTATATGGACCTTTATGGCGGGCATGCCGTCATTAGCATAGGCCATGTCCATCCCCATTGGGTAAACAGGATAGAAACCCAGTTGCATAAGATTGCCTTCTATTCCAACTCCATCAAAATACCACAACAGGAACAACTGGCTGATCTGCTTGGAAAGGTCAGCGGCAAAAATGATTTTGCCCTTTTCCTGTGCAATTCCGGCGCTGAAGCCAATGAGAATGCCCTCAAATTGGCGTCATTCCATACAGGCCGAAAGAAAATTGTGGCCTTCAAAAAGGCTTTTCATGGCAGGACATCCCTAGCTGTAGCAGCAACAGACAATCCCAGTATTGTAGCGCCTGTAAACCAGACAGCCAATATCGACTTCCTGCCTTTCAACGATACGGAGGCGCTTGTAAACCACTTCAGTACCCATGGCCATGAGGTAGCGGCTGTCATCATTGAAGGAATCCAGGGCGTTGGCGGAATCAATGTTGCAGACGATGCTTTCCTGCAAGCCATCAGAAAGCAATGCGACCATTACGGTGCCGTTTACATAGCAGACAGTGTGCAATGCGGCTATGGCCGCTCAGGACAATTTTTCAGCCATGATTTCGCCGGTGTTGATGCCGATATTTACACCATGGCCAAAGGTATGGGCAATGGCTTCCCCATAGGAGGAATCATCGTCAGTCCCAAAATCCCTGCCAAACACTTCATGTTGGGCACCACCTTTGGCGGCAACCACCTGGCCTGTGCGGCTGCCCTAGCCGTATTGGAAGTCATGGAACAGGAAAGGCTCATGGAGAATTCCGCTTCAATTGGTCAGTTCCTCATGCAGGAATTGCAGGCCATCCCGGAAATAGGGGGTGTGCGGGGGCGCGGACTGATGATCGGTTTTGATGTGCCTGAAAACCTGAAAAACCTTAAAAAATCCCTGCTGAACGACTATAAGATTTTCACCGGAGAGGCCAAACCCAATGTCATTAGGCTACTCCCTTCCCTGGCCCTAACCAGGGACGATTCTGCAACTTTCATTGCCTCTCTCAAATCCGCGATTGCCAACTACCAAGCCTAGCACATGAAACAATTCATTTCCGCTCAAGACGTTGCCGATATTCCCACACTCATCAACCAGGCATTGGCATACAAGGCAAATCCCTGGAAAGACGAAACACTCGGGAAACACAAACGCCTGGGCTGTCTGTTTCTCAACCCCAGCATGCGCACCCGGCTCAGCACGCAGGTGGCGGCCCAACAGTTGGGCATGGAGACAGTCATTTTCAATGTGGGCAGTGAAGGATGGGCCTTGGAGTTTGAAGATGGTGCAGTGATGAATGGTACCACCGTAGAACATGTGAAAGATGCAGCCCCAATCATGGGAAACTACTTTGATATCCTCGCCATCAGAACCTTTCCCGGATTAAAAGACCGCGAAGCGGATTATGGGGAACATATCATCCGACAATTTATCCGATACGCAGGGATTCCTGTACTCAGCCTCGAAAGTGCCACCCTGCACCCACTCCAAAGCCTCACAGACCTAATTACCATCGGAGAAAGCTGGCAGGCTTCCCTGCAAAACCATCCTATACTTTCCCAAAGAAAACCCAAGATTGTCCTGACATGGGCCCCCCATGTGAAACCACTCCCCCAATGTGTAGCCAACAGTTTTGCACAATGGGTGAATGCCTGGGGACAATCCGATTTCGTCATCACCCACCCCGAGGGTTATGAACTGGATACACAATTTACAGCAGGTGCACAGATAGAATATGATCAGGAGAAAGCTCTTGAAAATGCAGACTTCATCTATGTAAAGAACTGGAGTGCCTACCACCCGTATGGAACCCTGCCACCCGTTGGGGGTGAATGGATGTTAACAAACGAAAAAATCAGGCACACCTGCAACGCAAGAGTGATGCACTGTTTGCCTGTACGCAGAAATATTGAACTGTCAGACGAAATACTCGACGGCCAAAACAGCCTGATCACTCAGGAGGCCTCCAACCGGGTGTGGGCCGCACAGGCAGTTCTTTCAAGCATGCTTCAAAACAAATGAACGAAAACCTCTATATCATTAAAGTCGGCGGCAACATCATAGACGATGCTGCCAGGCTGGATACTTTTCTTTCCGCTTTTGCCCAGATCAAAGGCAGAAAAATCCTGGTGCATGGTGGTGGCAAGCTGGCAACCCGGCTGGCTGCCGACCTCAACATCCCCCAGCAAATGGTGGATGGCCGAAGGATCACCGATGCCGCTACACTCAACATCGTAACCATGGTCTATGCCGGGCTGATCAACAAACAGATTGTTGCAGCCTTGAATGCAAAGCAATCACCTGCCATCGGACTCTCCGGCGCGGATGCACAATGCATCCTCGCCCACAAAAGGGTTCATGCCACCATAGACTATGGATTTGTAGGGGATGTAGACCAAGTGCATACCCAAATGCTCAGCTCATTGCTTGACCAGGAGCTGAGTGTAGTGATGGCGCCCATCACACAGGATGCCTCGGGACAATTGCTCAATACCAATGCAGATACCATAGCGCAGGAGCTTGCCAAAGCCCTTGCCTTACATTATCATACCACGTTGATTTACTCCTTTGAAAAACAGGGGGTATTGCTCGATGTGAACGATGAAAACAGCGTCATACCCGTCATCACCAGGGAAAAATTCGAGGCATTAAAAGCAGACAATGCCATTTTCGCAGGCATGATCCCCAAATTGGAGAATGCCCTTGCCGCCGTTCAGGCGGGTGTAAACAAAGTGATAATTGGAGACGCTACAGATCTACGAGCATTGATAACAGGAAAGAACGGTACCGCCATATGCTGACATAGAAAAAACAAACTCATGTCAACAGAAATATCATCATTGCAATCAGCGCTGGGCTTACTCCAAAAGCTCATTGCCACGCCTTCCTTTAGCAAAGAGGAAGCAGCAACAGCAGCCATTATTGCCGATCACCTGCAAAACTTCGGCATCGTGCACAACAGGCTGCTGAACAATGTCTATGCATTGAACCTTCACTTCGATGCCACCAAACCCTGCATCCTCCTCAATTCCCACCACGATACCGTTAAACCCGCCAAAGGTTACACCACCGATCCTTTCACACCCACACTGGTGGATGGCAAACTGATTGGATTGGGCAGCAACGATGCCGGTGGCCCACTCGTAGCCCTCATCGAAACATTCAGGCATTTTTATGCCTCCGAAAATCTGCCCTTCAACCTGATCCTTGCGGCTACTGCAGAAGAAGAGATATCCGGTAAAAACGGGATTGAACTGCTTCTTCAGGATGAAATCTTCCTGGAAAAAATACAGGGCGCCACTATCATGGGTGCACTCGTTGGGGAGCCCACCAAAATGGAAATGGCTGTAGCGGAAAGGGGGTTGCTGGTTATTGACGGACTCGCATTGGGCAAGGCAGGACATGCCGCGCGGGAAGAAGGTGAAAATGCTATCAACAAAGCATTGCTGGATATTATGGCCATCCATGAAACCGGTTTTGAGCGGGTTTCCGGCCTTATTGGCAAAACTACCGCCAAAGTAACTGTTATTGAAACAGAGAACAAAGCCCACAATGTTGTTCCTGCAAGTTGCCGATTTGTGGTGGATGTGCGGGTCAATGAGCTGTATACCTTTGAAGAAGTGATGCAAACCCTGCAATCCAGGGTGCAAAGTGAACTCAGTTCCCGCAGTTTCCGGCTGAAATCGTCCATAATACCATTGGACCATCCCCTTGTAAGTGCCGGCCATGCCATGGGCTTGCCCCACTATGGATCCCCCACTACAAGCGACAAGGCCCTTATGCCTTTCCCTGCTCTCAAAATCGGGCCCGGAGATTCTGCAAGAAGTCACACGGCCAACGAGTATATTTATATCCAGGAGCTGGAAGAAGGTATCGAAAAATACATCCGGCTGCTCAACATCACCATTTCATCCCTGTAGACATGAAACTTTGGAGTAAAGAAAAAACATCAACCGCAGCACAGATAGAACTGTTTACTGTGGGCAGAGACCGTGAATTTGACCTGCAACTGGCAGCCTTCGATGTACAGGGCTCAATAGCCCATGTAACAATGCTTGGAGAGCAGGGGCTGATGGGAGCAGATGATGCCCAAAAGGCTGTTGCAGGCCTACAGGAAATCTTGCAGGAAATTGCTGCAGGAAATTTTTCCATCGATGAAGGTGCTGAGGATATCCATTCGCAGATTGAATTCATGCTCACTCAACGCATCGGGGATGCCGGCAAGATGATCCATACCGGCAGAAGCCGTAACGACCAGGTGGCGGTAGATATCAAGCTTTTCCTCAAATCTTCCATCCTGCAGGTTAAAGAAGATGTTTTGTCCCTCTTCAACCTGCTAATCAACAAAAGCAATGAACACCAGCAAACGCTTATCCCGGGGTATACACACCTGCAGATTGCCATGCCCTCTTCTGTTGGTTTGTGGCTGGGTGCTTATGCGGAAAGCCTGGTGGATGACATGGAATTTTTATTGGCTGCCTTTCAGGTGGCCAATAAAAATCCGTTGGGAAGCGGTGCCGGCTATGGCTCATCATTCCCGCTAAATAGAAAACGCACAACCGAACTGCTTCAGTTCAGCAACCTCAACTACAACTCAGTTTATGCCCAGATGAGCAGGGGCAAAACGGAAAAGCTTACAGCTATGGCCATTGCTTCAGTAGCTGCCACGCTCAGCAGGCTGGCGATGGACTGCTGCCTGTATATGAACCAGAATTTTGGATTCATCTTTTTCCCAGATGAACTCACCACCGGTAGCAGTATCATGCCGCATAAAAAAAACCCGGATGTTTTTGAATTAATCAGGGCAAAATGCAACAGGATACAGTCCACACCCAATGAATTGACCCTGCTGACCAACAACCTACCCTCTGGATACCATAGGGATATGCAGTTGACCAAGGAAGTACTTTTTCCAGCCCTGGATGAACTGCATGCCTGCATAGACATGATGAAACTGATGATCAATGCCATGTCTGTTAAACCGGATATCCTGCAAGACGAAAAATACAAGTACCTCTTTAGTGTGGAAAAAGTGAATGAACTCGTCAACCAAGGCATACCCTTCCGTGATGCTTATGCGGCTGTTGGCAATATGATCGATCAGGGCAAATTTGAATTTGATGCCAGCAAGGCATTAAACCATACCCATGAGGGCAGTATTGGCAACCTCTGCAATGATGGAATCGTAGCTGCCATGCAAGAAGTGAACAGCAGGTTTTAATCCACTTGATAGCAGTCATTTCCAACGAAGTGTCCTGATAAGGTGTCGCATATCCTCTTCCAGGAAATTGCTGACAACCGAGAGGGAATCTTCGTTGGGCGTGGCGTCAAAATACAGGGCAGCCCGCAGGAAATGCCTGTTGGTATCCGTAATGAAAAACTGTTTGGAGGTGGCTGCTTCACCGGCAACATAAAAATAAACGCCACCTGACCCATAAGGATTCGTGAAAGCCGAATCCACTATGCCACTGGCCTTGATGGTATGCTTGTATGTAAGGGTATAAGACTCTTCCCTAAGGCGTTCAAAACTGTTTTTCACCAGTGAATCCCTGTATCCATTGCCGTCATTCACTTTAAGTGCTGAAAATCCACCAATCGGCTTGTAGCTGATGTAGATCCTTCCCTGTAGGGATTTCAATTCAATATTGATCCAGTAGGGATCATGACCGGCACTGTCTGCACGGCCGATTTCAGCGTAAGCCGGGTATTCGAAACTATAGGGAAAACCGGCGCTGTCGAAGGATTGGTATGCCCTTTGCGGAAGATCGATTTTGTAGTAGCCTTTGGGACGGGGTGTAAACGGACTGTTACAAGCGGAATAGGTAATAATCAAGGCGATACCGGCGCTGCAATATTTCAGAAATGTCTTCATGTTATTCCTTTGTGGGATCGATGGTGACTTTTAATTTTTGAATGCGGTTCATCGTCACATCCATCACGGTAAAGGTAAACTGCTGTACCGTGAAGACCTGATTGTTTTGCGGTATTTCTCCTGCTATTTCGAGGAGCAGTCCGGCCATGGTTTCACTTCCGCCCCGAACGGCTTCAAATACGGTACCCGGGACCCGCATGATTTTGCAGGCATCGTTGATCATGATCTTGCCTTCAAAAATGTAATTGTGTTCATCCAGGCGAATGTTCAAGGACTCTTCATCATCATATTCATCCCTGATTTCTCCAACAATTTCTTCCAGTATATCTTCCATGGTAACGATTCCATCGGTACCGCCGAATTCGTCAACAACAATGGCGAAATGTTTTTGCTTTTCTTGAAAAGCTTTCAGCAGGTCTTTTACAAGCATCTGTTCGTGTATGAAAAATGCAGGTCTGATCAACTGTTGCCATTCAAAATCAATAAGTTTTCCGAGGTGTGGAATCAGATCTTTTGCATGCACCATGCCCGCAATCGTGTCCAAGCTGCCTTTGTATACTGGGAAACGGGAATACTGTTGCTCTGCAACACTTTTCTTGAGGGCTTCAAAGTCGATTGTTGCCTCAACCCCTTGCACATCCAATCTGCTGCGCATAACCTTTCTGACTGTTATATCTCCAAACCGTGCAATCCCCTTGAGGATGTTTTTTTCCTCTTCAGTCGTGTCATCAACACCACCCATGGCTATTACCTCATCAATTTGGTGAAGACGGTCTATTTTACTTTTTTCCCAACCCAAGGCATTTTCAATTTTTCCGGAAAGCCTCGTCATCCATTTGCCAGGCATCTTGAAAAACATGTGGTTGACCTGAACAAGATATGAAGCATAGAATGCAAAACGCATTGGGTTATGGGAAGCCCATACTTTGGGTAAAAACTCACCAAAAAGCAAAAGCAGCACCACTGCTGCCAGCAACCTGACCAGAAAAACAGCGATGAAAGGCCAGCCGGGCAGGAAGGCAGCCAACAACAATTGATTGCACAGCAGGATGATCATAATCCGGTAGAACAAATTGCCTACTAACAATGACGAAAGCAAATGTGCAGGATCCTGCAGGAGTCCGAGTATCCGTTCTGCAGTGGGATAGCGCCTGATGCGCATATTCTTGAGGTCGTTCAAGCCCAATGAAAAAAATGCTATCTCAGCCCCTGAATTCATGAACAACATCATGATGCAACATAGCAGGAGTGCAGACAATACAACCATGCGGTAAAATTAATCAAATTGATGCAGACAATCTTTAAAGAGAGTCGAGGTAGCGGTTGATCAGCCTGGGAAAAGGCAGTTTGCTGATAGCTGATTCACCCATCCAGGTATAACCGGGAATACTGATGCGCTGTTTGGTATGAAGATGTAAAAACCGGGCTTTAATCCGCTGATGGGTAAGCAAATGCGTGAATTCTTCACTCAGCACCGGTGTATGGCCCCGTGAAACATGGGATGGAAGTCCCCAAAATGTCCCTTTCCTGAGCTCCTCTTCCGTTGCAGGCTCATCCGTTTCCCGTAGCACAAATTCAAAAAGATTTTGCCAGATATCCTTTTCCTCCCTTTTACGCACAAGTCGCTCACCTTGATGTTCCAGGATCAGGTAATACATGAACCTTGCGCGGACTTTTATCTTCTGGCTTTTCACCGGCAGTTTGTCTTGCAGGGAGTCTCTATGGGCAAGACAAGAAGATTGAAACGGACAAGCATTACAATCCGGGTTACGGGGTTTGCAGACAACTGCGCCCAGATCCATGATGGCCTGGTTATGCCTGGCAGGTTGTTTCGCATCCAAAAGGCTAGAGGCAAGATCGGCAAACATATCCCGGCCAGCAGGAGAATCAATGGGCGTATCCAAACCAAAATATCGCGAAAATACCCGATAAACATTGCCATCCACTACTGCAAGGGGCAAATCAAACGCAAAAGATCCTATTGCTGCAGCAGTGTATTTGCCAACACCTTTGAGAGATAGCAATCCTTTTTCTGTTTGCGGAAATTGACCGTGCAACTCCTTGCTAACAAATCGGGCTGTTGCCAACAGGTTCCGGCATCGGCTATAATAACCCAAACCTTCCCAGAGTTTGAAAACGGATTCATCAGGTGCATCAGCCAATTGGTGTATGGTTGGAAAATGTTCCAGAAAACGGTTGTAATAAGACAATCCCTGCTCAACCCTTGTCTGTTGCAGGATGATTTCACTCAACCAAATACGGTATGGATCACGAATTCCTTTCCAGGGCATGGATCTTGTATTTTGGGTCAAATGCCAGTGAGCCAATATCTCCCAAAAAGTCACTTCATGTTGTTTTTCAACCACTTACACTTGATTTATTTGGAAATTATGGAAAATTCGTGCAATTTTATGTGAAACGGTGCGTTATAGGCCAAACCCTTATAACATAATCGTTTTGAGGGGATTATCAACAAATTTAAGACAATCAAGGTCTACATCTAAAAAAGACTTCCCATGAGAAAAGCAGATCTCATCAACAAGATTGCTGAAAAGACCAACATTCCCAAAGTGGATGTTTTGATCACCCTCGAAACTATGTTTAAGGAAATCAAATCTACCTTGTCACAAGGAGAGAACATCTATGTTAGAGGTTTTGGCTCTTTCATCACCAAAAAAAGGGCTGCCAAAATAGGCAGGAATATCAAACGCAATACCGCGGTTCAAATACCCGCCCATTTCATACCCGCATTCAAGCCAGCCAAGGAGTTCATGCAGGAAGTAAAAAAACTCGAAATAGATACGGTCATCAGGGATGAAGGTGCAGATGAAATGGCCTGATTCCAAAAACTTTAAAAATCATTACCCATGTTGAAAAAACAACAATGGATAGCAGCGGGCGCAGGTGCCCTGTTGCTGTTCTCGCTTTTTATTTTTGGCAAATTCACACCACCGCATGATCATGCAGATCACGAAAAAGCATCAGCACCGGCAGCGGGTGGACAAGCTCCAGCATTCAGTTTTGAAGGATATATGCAGCAGGTGAAAAAAGAACTGACTCCAGCCCAATCTGCATTCCTAACTCCTCTGGAGGATGCACTCACCCGGGGAGATCTGGTAACACAACGAAAGGCCAATTACCAATCCCTCTCGGATTTCTGGAGAGACAGTGTTGGATTATTCATTCCATATGTTTATTATCTGGGTGAAAAGGCTAAATTGGAAAATTCTGAAAAAAACCTCACCTTTGCGGCCCACTCTATGTTGGAGGAACTGCGTGGAACGAACGATCCGGGTATGAGAACCTGGATGGCCAACCAAGCCAACGATCTTTTCAGCCGTTCTTTGAAGTTGAATCCAAACAATGACTCAACCATCGTAGGACTCGGAAGTACCTTCTTCTTTGGAGCATCAGGTGCGCCAATGGAAGGTATCTTGAAAGTCAGGGAAGTGGCAGAAAGGGATCCCAAAAATGTATTTGCCCAATTCATGCTAGGTTATGGAGGATTGGTCTCCGGCCAGCTTGATAAAGCGATAGAACGTTTCCTTAAGGTAAACGAGATGGATCCCGAAAATGTGGAAGCTGTATTTTTGTTGGCTGAACTTTACGAAAGGAAAGGCGATAAAAAGCAAGCTTTGGATTGGTATGAAAAGGGCAAGAAAGATGTTACAAATCCTGAACTTCAGAAAGCCCTTGAGGAAAAGATTAAATCATTGAAATAATTATTCATCACTTTTAAACTCATTGGCTATGCCTTGCGGTAAAAAAAGAAAACGTCATAAGATCGCCACACACAAGCGTAAGAAGAGATTGAGAAAGAACCGTCATAAGAAGGGAAGGAAATAACCTGACCTGTTTCTCAGATTTTATTGGTAAACAACCATGCACTCGGGATTGTAAAATGTTCCGGGTGCATTGTTTGTTTGTGTACAATTTATATTGTTGCGCTTGAACAAGGAACTCATCATACATTCAACAGCACAAGGTGTACAAATAGCCTTGTTGGAGGACAAGAAGCTGGTGGAATTGCACAATGAAAAAGTGGATGCCAGTTTTGCTGTAGGAGATCTCTATCTGGGTAAAGTCAAGAAACTGATACCCGGATTAAATGCTGCTTTTGTGGATGTGGGATTTGAAAAAGATGCCTTTCTGCATTACACAGATTTGAGCCCCTATGCCAAATCCTTGCTGAAGTTCACGCAGATGTCTATCAACACCCCTGTGTCAAGCCAACCTGACTTTTCCAATTTTACAGTAGAAACCGAAATTGTAAAAACCGGAAAAATCAATGAGGTACTCGGACAGAAACCCAATGTACTTGTACAAATCCTTAAGGAACCCATTGCAGCCAAAGGCCCCAGATTAAGCTGTGAAATTTCTTTACCGGGGAGATTTGTAGTGATAACTCCTTTCAATGATATCATTGCAGTATCCAGAAAGATTCATTCTGGTGAAGAGCGGAAAAGGCTTCAGAAGATCATCGAAGCGATCAAACCCAAGAACTTTGGAGTAATCGTAAGAACAGCTGCGGAAGGAAAAAACACTGCAGAGTTGCATGAAGACCTCAATAACCTCTTTACCAAATGGAAATCCATACAGCAGAACCTAAGCGGCGCTCTAGCGCCTGCAAAGATCCTCAGTGAGCAAACCAAAACCACCAGCATCGTAAGGGATTTGCTCAATGCAGATTTCAATAAAATAGTGGTAAACGACAAGCAATTATTCCTTGACACCAAGGCATATATCCAAAAAATCGCCCCTGATAAAGCAGATATCGTTAGCCTTTATAACGGATCCGCGTCTGTATTTGACCATACAGGCGTTACCAAACAGGTTAAAGGTGCATTTGGCAAAACCGTCAACCTTCCTAGTGGTGCTTACCTTATTATTGAACACACCGAAGCACTGCACGTCATAGATGTCAACAGTGGGTATAAAAGTGTCAGCAACAACCAGGAAGAGAACGCTTTGCAGACGAATATGGAAGCTGCTGAAGAAATAGCCAGACAGTTGCGACTGAGGGATATTGGTGGAATTATTGTGGTTGACTTCATTGATATGAAGCTACCAGACAACAAGAAGAAATTGCACGAAGCCATGGAAGGCTTTATGCGCATAGATAGGGCCAAACATGCAGTGTTGGCCATTTCAAAATTTGGGTTGATGCAAATTACCAGGCAGCGTATGAAGCCTGAAGTCAATATCAATACCCAAGAACTTTGCCCGAGCTGTCAGGGTACAGGTAAAATCTCATCAACTTTGGTTCTTGAAGACGAGATTGAAAAGAACATCAGCTATCTGAGCGAACAGAAACACAAGTTCCTCAATATCGCAGTACATCCCTTCCTACTTGCCTACCTTACCAAAGGAATCATCTCTTTACGCCGCAAATGGGCCTGGAAATACAATATGAAGATTTCCATCAGGCAAAATAGCGCTTACCATCTCACAGAATTCCATTTCTTCGACAATAATGAAGAAGAAATCAGACTCTGAAAAACTTTACAACTTTTTTGTTGATCCAATTCAAAACACTGAATTGGATTTTTTTTAAGGTGACAGGCTTGTTAGTCATGTCTACTACTTCGTATCATTAAAAAAGCCGCTCATTGCTGAGCGGCCTTTTTATGTTGCTAGAGAAGATTAGTTCTTCTGGATAGCGTATGGATAAGTTCCATAGTTTGTTCCATTAGGAAGCTTGTGTGTCAGGTTGATGCTGAAACCACCTGTACAAGAGAAGAAAAATCCTCCCGTACCTTCTGCGGTAAAGTTCTCAAAACCTGCACCATAACTACCGTAAGTTTGCTTGGCAACAGTGGCTGCACCAGTTGTTGGATTAACTGTAACCACAACCGGATTAACACCGGGAGGAGCTGCATAAGGGAAGAGATATGTTATAGTTGCTTTTCCTGCATCACCCACTACTTCTACTTGCTCACCAGCAGAACCGTCCCAAGGGTCAGTTTTGATAGTGTAAGTACCAGTTGCTTGAGCAGGCACGAAAGGACAAACTACAACCGCATTCCAGGTAAGCTTAAGGTTATATTGACCAACAGTAGCCAAATCAGGCAAAGTGTTGGCAACATCATAAGTCTTACCGTCTTTGGTAACAACCTGGTTGTAGAGGATATAGGTTTCACCAGGACCAGGGGTAATACCGGTAGCAGTTTTGATTTCAGCACCAGTTACTTCCAGGTTATAAGTGCCACCACTGTTGGTGTACTCTTTGATTTTTTTCCACTTGGTACGATCGTTTGTTTGAGGAGCTTTCGCTACATAAACAATCAATTTTTCCTGGGCAGAACCATACTCCTTAACAGAAGCAGATACTTTGCTGCCTGCAAGGTTGGTGGCATCGATGATGTTGTTGCCTGCACTCACCAAGGTTACATAAGAACCAATACCGAGTGAATTGACATCCTGAACAACTTCACCTTTTTGGCACGAGCTCATGGCTATAGCAACCAAGGCTGTGTAAAAAACGGATGATATAACTTTTTTCATGTTTCTGATTATTTAAGGATGGCAGGATTGGTATCCCAGAATACCTTTTTGTCAATTGTCTTCTGCGTAAGGTTCTTATTCAGGTTTACCAGTACGGAAGGATAGTAATGTGAACGGATCATGTTGCCACCACCTTCAGCGATGGTATAAGACATTTTTCCGGGCTTGCCTGTCCTGCGGTAGCCATTGTATGCATCCACACCATTACCCCAAAGAGCAATGTAATATTCCTGTTGAATCACTTCCATTCTTTCATCTGCTGTTGTAGCAGCATCGAAACGATCTGTTACTTTCTTAACATATGCAGTAACCCTTGCAGCATCCGGAACAAGAGTAGTAGGAACAGCAACTGCAACAGTTGAGGGGTAACCCAAAACCTTGGCAATAGATGCTCTAACACCGGCCTCTAATTTTGTCCTTGCTTCAGCAACATTACCGGCAACAGAAGCAACTTCTGCTGCGATAAAATTAGTGAATGAAGCTTGCCAAATCGGTTGAATACCTGCACCCTGTGCGCCACGATTCAAACCTACACTCAAGTTTTGGTTTGCATCAAAATCACCACCGAAAGGATAGATACCAACGGTTGTCCTGAATGGTCCGTCTGGAGGAATACCAGAGTTATCACCATGGTTACGGCCCCAGAAACCTTGTGCACTCAAACCAAATTGGCAGAAAGGCATGCCAGACAGGTAGTGTGAAGGAACAGGGAAGGTAGAGCAGGAAAGCGTATTGGATGTTACTGCATCACCATTGGTTGTCTGACGATAGAAATAGTAACGTGTCCTTGGGTCAGCATTGTTCCTAACTTCCTGGTTATTGAAGGTTCCTTTGTCAGCAGCCAAAGACCACATGAAGTAAACACCCATGTAATCACCAGCAGAACCAGTAGCTGAATAGTTACCATTGTAACGGGGGTGGCGGCTGTTGGGGTTAGCTTGCTTTGTTGAGTACTTGAACTCGAAGTCATTGGCAGTACCGCTCAAAGAAGCAACCACATCAGCATCAGCTAACAAAGTTGCAATCTTTCCGGCAGCACCTGCATCAACTAAACGGGTGTTGTTGATGGCACGCAGCTTCAACAACTTGGCAGTTGTCCTCCACCTGGCTGCTCCTGTTGCATTGGCTGCAGCGAAGAACATGTCTTGATTGCCAGGATAGGCAGTTGATTTTTGGAAATCTGCAATGGCAGCATCTAACAATGCAATGGCAGCAGCATATACATCAGCGCCTTTGTCGATGGTTGGGTTGGTATTCTCTGCACCCAGGTTGGCAGAAGAGTAAGGAATATCACCAAACATGTCTACCAACGTGATCAAGGTGTAGGCCTTCATGGTCTTTGCCATACCGGCAGCGATCCATTTCTTTTCCTTTTCGGCTACTGGAATCAAGGCATTGGCATGCTTGAATACACCGGTGTAAGCAGTATTCCAAATTCCGTCGAAAGAATTCGGAGAGTATGCAGCCTGATAGGTAGGTCCGTACATTACAATCTGACGGGTCAATTCCATGCCATAGCTGGAGGCCGTATTGAAGAATCCGGCAAAATTCAGCTGAAGCTGGGTAAGATAGAGATCAGCGTTCGCTGACTCTGGTGTAGGTCCGTTAGGGTTCACCAACAGCTCATCGAGCTTCTTGGTACAGGAACCCAACAGGCTCACCGAGAGTACGAGGATGAATATTTTTTTCATTTTCATGTCTATCAATTTAATTGATTAGAAGGAAACCCTAACACTCACACCATAACGCTTGGAAGTTGGACCAGAAAGGTATTCCAAACCACGTACGTTACTTACACCCAGAGATGAAGTTTCAGGATCGAAATTCACATACTTGGGGAAGTTTGGTGCATTGTAGAAAAGGTTTTGACCAGAGAAAGTCACAGACAATGCTCCAAATGGAGTCTTGTTCAGTGCTGCTGCGGGTACAGAGTAAGACAAAGAAGCTTCCCTCAAACGGATACAAGTGGCATCGTAAACGATGAGATCTTGCATGCCGAAGAATCCGGAAAGTACGTTGAAATAAGCGTAGCTCGCTGAAACCTGAACATCATTGGGAGTTCCGTCAGCCTTAACACCAGGAAGGACCAGTGGCAGGTAACGATCGAAATCAGTGTCTTTTGTCAAACCACGACCAACAACAGTACCGGGGGTATATGCAAGCATGTCACCACCCTGTGTGTAATCCCATTGCATACGGAAAGAAACTCCTTTGTATGACAATTGAGAAATACCTGTGAGTTTGAAGTCAGGTGTTGGGTCACCAACAATTCCAATTTCATTTGAAGAAACGTAGCTACCCAATCCATCTGTTAACCTCAGACCAGTTTTGGGGTCTTTCTTGGTATAAGAAGCCTGGATCACACCGAGAGGCTGGCCATTGATGGCAAACAGACCTTCGTTGGTGAAACCGTCGATAACGATTTGCTTCACTTCTTCAGGCAGGGTAACTTTGCTCCTGTTTTGGAAGTAGTTGGCAGTAAGTTCCCAGTTCCAATTCTTGTTCCTGATTACATTGTAAGTCAACTGCAATTCAATACCCTTGTTGCGTACTGAACCAGCGTTGATAGAAGTAACGGTGAAACCAGAAGAAGGGTCCAATTCACGGTCAAGGATCTGATCGCTTGAATTCCTGTTGTAGTAAGTGAAATCAATTCCCACACGGTTATTGATCAACTTACTCTCAAAGCCGACTTCAACTTCTGATTGCAGCTCAGGCTTCAGATTGGGGTTAGCCAAACGGTTGCCGATGCTGTTCGAGTTGAAGATGGTATTCGCCCTGTCTACAAACACGTTGGTGTTGATATTCAGGATGTTCCTTGTGTTGTAAGGGAATCCGAAGTTAGCTGATGTTGAATAACCAGCCCTCAACTTGAGGTAGTTGATGGTGCGGTTGTTCTGCAGGAAGCTCCATGCTGTTGTAGGCAGGTAAGACAAACTTGCAGAAGGATAGAAGATGGAGCGATTGGCCTGCTCGAGGTTGGATGACCAGGAATTCCTGCCACCAACAGTCAAGAAAGCATACTCACGGAAGCTCAACAAACCTTGTGCAAAAGCACCCAAAGAAAGTGTTCTTGATTTGAAATCAAGCCTGTTACCACCTTCAGACTGGTTATCGTGGTTGATGAAGTTGTCGTGATCGAACAAACCATAAACCAGCTGTTGAGTAGAACGTTGACCATTTTGCTCATAGATACGCTCTTGGGAGTTAACACCTGCATCGACATTCAAACGGAAGTCTTTGTTCAGGTCAGCCTGGTAAGCAGTGATCAAAGAGTGGTCCCATATGGTATTGTAACCGTTAACAGTCCTGTGCATTCCCAATTGGAAATCAGAACCACCTACAACACCACCTTTGTTCTGGCTGTAGTAGTTGTAGTCTGAATATTGGTCATAACCTACACGGTAGAGGATGTTCCAATCTTTGGCGATATCATACTTCAAAGACATGTTACCGAAAATCCTGTTGATTTTCTGACCAGTGAAAGAGTTTTTCACAGTCCAGATAGGGTGTTGGATATCATTACCGCCCCTGTAGTAGGTGGATGATTTATCCAAAGGATTCTCGTATGGCAGCTTGAATAGGTCAACTGCACGAGGAGTATAGATCAAGTTTCCGAACACAGATGATGCACTTGGGTTTGAACCAAATGAAGTGGATGTGGGCGGAGATTTGAAATCAGTGATAGCGTAGTTGAAGGTTCCGTTTACAGTGAATTTGTTTGACAATTTCACGTTACCACCCAAACCGAAAGTATTCTTGATGAGGCGATTGCCGGGGGTGAAACCCTCGTCATCCATGTAAGAATAGTTGGCGTTGAATGAACCTGCAGAACCCACTGAACTGGAAACACCCACAGAAGTGGTGCGGATCATACCGGTATTGAAAAAATCTCTAACGGAATTGTTAGGTTCATAGGCAATTTTAGCACCTACAAACTGTGGGAAGGCTGTCCTCCAAGGAGTACCAAAAGCAGATGAAGTTCCCCTGTCATAAGGATGGGCTACTGAATCTGGTGGAGTCTTGAATTTGCCACCCCAGTTGGAGAAGAATGCAAAACCTACACCGTTATCAAAACCACCACCCCATGAATCCTGATAATCAGGCAGGTTGGCTACCTTATTTTGGAACATAGATTGGGTTACACTGATTTCAGTCTTTTTGTTAGACCTTCTGGAAGAGCTGTTTTTGGTGGTTACCAAAACTACACCGTTACGGCCCAACTCACCATAAAGGGTAGTTGCACTCAAACCTTTCAGAACGCTAATGTTCTCGATGCTGTTGGGATCAAGATCAAGGAAGCGGCTGGAAGTTGTGTTACCGTAAACGAAGCTTGCCTGAGAGTTGGTAGAGGCATCAAAAGGCACACCGTCAACAATGAAGAGTGGTGTTGAACTACCGGAAATGGTATTTACACCGCGGATAACGATGTTTGTACCAGAACCTGACATACCGCTGGTGTTGAGGATGTCAACGCCAGGTGCTTTACCATTCAACAAACGCACAACGTCACCATCAGGGCGAAGTTCGAGCGCTTTCTTGTCTACTGAAGCAACTGCATATCCTAGGGCTTTCTTTTCCCTGCGGATACCCTGGGCAGTTACAACCACTTCCTGCATAGCGTTGGAAGCAGATTTCAGTGCGATGTTGGATAGGTTAGAACCGGCACGAACCGTAATACGGTCGTAACCCACGTAAGTTACCTCCAATGTTGTGTTGAGGTCCTTGACGGAAAGCGAAAATGTACCATCAGCAGCTGTGGTGGTTCCCGATTGGGATCCTGCTACCTTAATGGATACACCTGACAAGGGAGCGCCTTCGGCGTCTGATACCTTGCCCTTAACTACTGTTTGCGCAAATACCCCCGGTATTGCAAATAGCAAACAGCACATGAACAGTGTAAGTTTTCTCATGCAGTTGATTTTTGTTTATAAAACGATAAATGTCCAATTGCGAATATAGTGGAAAAATCGTTTTTTAGCCTGAAAAGTTAAAAAAAGATGAATTTTTGTTTAATTTTTTCAATTTTCAATCTAAACAAAAACCAGAGCACCTGAAATTCAGTTTCTATCCCTGTTACCGAGGTAAAACAGGATATATTGCACTAGAGTAACGAGAGAGGCTACTGCAGAAACCACATAAGTCATTGCCGCCCAATGCAATGCATCTTTCGCCTGACCCAACTCCTGCGAGCCAGAAACACCTGAAGTCTGGAGCCAGGAAAGAGCCCGCTTGCTGGCATCGAATTCAACTGGTAAAGTAACCAACGAAAAAAAAGTTGTGGTGGCAAATAGGATAATCCCAACCAAAAGGAGTCCGGGAAAGACATTGACAAGCAAAATCCCGGCCAACAAGACCCATTGGATGAACATGGAACTGAATTGCACCATGGGTACCAACCTGCTCCTCAGCATCAGCCAGGGATAGGCACGGGCATGCTGTACGGCATGGCCGCATTCGTGGGCTGCCACCGCTGCTGCCGCAATACTGGCCTGGTGGTAGACCTCCGGACTGAGCGAAACGGTTTTGGTAAGCGGATTGTAGTGGTCAGATAAAAAGCCCTGTCCGAGTTCCACTTTTACGCCATGTATGCCATTGTCCTGCAACATACGCAGGGCTATTTCCCGCCCTGTCAGTCCGGCCCGGATCCGGATGGCCCCATATTGATTGAATTTGGACTTCAACCGGAGAGAAACCAACATACCAATTCCAACGAACAGGAGCGAAACAAAATAGATGGAACCCATAATGGTGATTTTAAAGCAATTTACAACGCTGATTATCAAATGTTTGTGAAAGATTTTATAAAAATGCCGATTTTTTGCTTTCGGATTGTCAGACAATAAAAGTTATGCACAGCCCCAAAAAATTATTTTGTACTGTGTCCACAATTTGTAATTTAGCTGAAGAATTTAATGGGTTAGTAAGTACAAGGGTTGGTGTCTACCAACCCTTTTTTTATGCGCAAAAAACACCTTTGCCCGTTATTTAAACGGCTACCATTTAATGAATCATAGCTAATTTCACCGGATGGCTAAAATCAAAAAAGCATTTTTCTGTAAGCAGTGTGGTTATGAGTCCCCCAAGTGGGCTGGCAAATGTCCTGCCTGCAATGAATGGAATAGCTTCACAGAAGAGGTTATCCATAAGGAAACTGATAAGCAGAAAGAACAATGGAAGGAAACCAGTCCGGGAAAAGGCAAAAGCATCATCTTGCAAGATGTTGTTTCACAGGAAAAAGACAGGATCATTTCCCGTGATGAAGAATTGAACCGGGTACTTGGAGGAGGAATAGTAGCGGGCAGCCTAGTGTTGGTTGCCGGAGAACCGGGCATCGGCAAATCCACACTTTTCCTGCAGGATGCATTGATGATGCGGGAGTTGCGAATCCTCTACGTGAGTGGAGAGGAAAGTGAACAACAGATTAAAATGCGTGCCAACAGGATCAATGTTGCCCATGATGAATTTTACTTGCTCACCGAAACCTCAACACAAGTCATTTTCCAGGAAATCAAAAAAATTAAACCGCAGCTGGTAGTCATCGATTCCATCCAAACCTTGCAATCGCCCTATATCGATTCTTCACCGGGCACCATATCACAGATCCGGGAGTGTACTGCGGAATTTCAACGTTTTGCCAAAGAAACACAGACACCTGTATTCCTAATCGGACACATCACGAAGGATGGCAGCATCGCCGGCCCCAAACTGTTGGAACACATGGTGGATACTGTATTACAATTTGAAGGCGACCAACACTATGCATACCGGATTTTAAGAACCACCAAAAACAGGTTTGGCTCTACCGCCGAGCTAGGCATTTATGAGATGACCGGCACGGGCATGAAACCTGTTGCCAATCCCTCTGATATCCTCATCAATCAAAAGGAGGAGCAGCTGAGTGGCATTGCCATAGGCGCAACCATGGAAGGACTGAGGCCGCTATTGATTGAAGTACAGGCATTGGTAACACCATCGGTATATGGCACACCACAGCGAACAGCCAGCGGATTCGACCTCAGGCGGCTTCAACTGCTGCTGGCCGTATTGGAGAAAAGAGGTGGCTTCCATTTCGGCAGCAAAGATGTTTTTGTCAACATTGCCGGAGGCTTGAAGATTGAAGATCCAGCCATTGACCTGGCCATGGTTTTTGCGCTACTGAGCTCCTATGAAGACATCCCGTTGTCGCAGAAAATATGCTTCGCGGGTGAAGTTGGATTGAGCGGTGAAATTCGCGCAGTAAACAGAATCGACCAGCGGATTTCAGAAGCTGAAAAATTGGGATTCGACAGCATAGTAATCAGCAAATACAATCGACAATCAACCCCACATAAAGGAATCAAAACCATTTCTGTAGCGCTTATTGAGGAGATTTACAGAACAATTTTCCAATAACCATGGTCTCTATGAAAAGTGTTTTTCATAGTGTTCAGTACTGGGGGGATGCTCTCAGTCAGCTCTGCTTTCCCAGACTATGCTTCGGATGCAACGAATCGCCTATCGAAGCTGCAGAATTCCTTTGTATGTCGTGTCTAGCCACCCTACCCTACACCCGGTTCGAGCAAATGCGAAACAACCCCGTAGAAAAACTTTTCTGGGGGAGAGTGAAGTTGGACTTTGCCGCAAGTACTTTTTATTTTCAGGAGGAGACGCCCATTCAGCAGGCCATACACCAATTGAAATACGGGAACCAACCCAGTTTGGGTGTCTTTTTGGGAGAACTCATGGGCAATGAAATGTGTGGATGGTCACAAAAAAATAGGATTGATGCGTTGATTCCCATGCCACTTCACCCCAAAAAGGAAAGAACCAGGGGGTACAACCAGGCTGCCCTCCTATGCAAAGGCATTTCCCTTGCTACTGGTATGGAGATTAAAGATGATGTGCTCAAAAGGGTTGCCCATACTGCCACCCAAACCAGGAAAAACAGGAATGAAAGGTGGGAAAACGTAGCTACTGTTTTCGAAACAGACCAAAAAGAATGGCTGAAAGGAAAAAATATCCTGCTGGTAGATGATGTCATCACAACCGGTGCCTCCACAGAGGCCTGCATCAACACCCTCTTGGAGGCTGGAGTTGCCAACGCAAATGTTTGCAGTTTGGCGTTCACCCTCTAATATTGGCTTGTTGGCCATTCGGTAACTAAACCGAACAAAAAGGGATTTATATTTGTTTTTATCAAACATTTCAAACCCCAACTATACCCCCATGGCTAAAATCATGCTCATCGCCCTGGCCCTCTTTGGTGCAGGACCAGCAACCATCCACAAATTCAAAGTAGCTTCCATCGATGGAGGTACTATTGACTTTTCTTCATTCAAAGGCAAGAAAATTCTTGTTGTGAATACGGCGTCCAAATGCGGATACACGCCCCAGTACGCAGATCTGGAAAGACTACACAAAGCATACAAGAACAAATTGGTAATCATCGGATTCCCAGCCAACAACTTCGGCGGTCAGGAACCAGGTTCCAACCAACAGATTGCCGAATTCTGTGAAAAAAATTACGGTGTAAGCTTTGTGATGGCAGAAAAGGTTTCTGTGACTGGAGCCGACACCCATCCACTCTTCAAATGGCTGACACAAAAATCAGAAAACGGGGTCATGGATGCCGAAATCAAATGGAATTTCACCAAATTTTTGCTTGACGAAAAAGGAAAACTCGTAGCCGTATTCCCGAGCAAAGTAAACCCCATGGGTGAAGAAATCACCAAACTGCTCAACTAAGGGTTGAAATCATCAACGAGCTTGAGGACACGATTGCACAAAGCATTCCCGTAAATTTGCAGGATGCAATTCAAGTCCATACCAGGCCAGCTGGCTGTGAAGGAACAACTGGCTGGCCTGGTCAATAATAACAGGCTCAGCCATGCACTGCTCTTTTTAGGGAAGGAAGGCAGCGGTGCACTACCACTGGCAATGGCCTTGTCACAATTCATCGTTTGCGACAGAAACAAGCCTGCACAATCAGATCCTGGAGCTTCCTTGTTTGGAGATTCCTCCCCCATTACCCCACAAACATGGCAAGATTCCTGCGGGATTTGTGCCTCTTGCATCAAAGCAAAGGGACTCATTCATCCTGACATACATTTTTCCTACCCCACCATAACCAGACCCGGTCTCGACAAACCTGTTTGTACTGATTTCATAGCCGAATGGAGAAGCTTCATCGCCCAAATCCCTTTCGGCAATGGATACGATTGGCTGCAAAGCCTGGGTGCGGAAAACAAGCAGGGCAATATCACCGCCCATGAGTGTGAAGACATCAACAGGAAACTCAACCTCAAAAGTTTTGAAAGTGGCTACAAAATCCTGATCCAATGGCTGCCGGAATACCTGGGTAATTCGGGAAACAAACTCCTTAAACTGGTTGAAGAGCCACCAGCAAAGACACTGTTCATCTTTGTTGCCGAAGATGAGTCGAGGATATTGCAGACCATCCTGTCCAGAACACAACTCGTCAGGATCAACAGGCTTGGCAACCAAGATATTCAAGAGTGGCTGATCAACGACCAGGGTGTTACCAAATCCAAAGCCATATCCATCGCAGGCATGGCTAACGGCAATCTGCGGGAGGCTTTCCAGCAACTGCACAATGCAGACCAAGACTGGCAGGAAATGCTGCGGGAATGGTTGAACGCCATGTTGAAAAACGGTCCGGCTGCACAAGTGCAATGGGTTGACCAAACCAGCAAACTCGGCCGGGAAAAACAAAAACAATTCCTGATCTATTTCATTCACCTCTTATCCATTGCCGTACGCATAGCCAATACCGCAAAAATGCCTGAAGCTGCGGAACAGGAACTCGATTTCGCCCAACGCTTACTGAAGTTGGCAGCCACCGAACAACTGGAAGCAATGGTGAAGGAGCTCAATGAAGCCGTCTATTTTGTGGAGCGGAATGCCAACCCCAAGATCCTCTTTATGGCACTGACCATCAAAATTTATCATATCATAAGGGATAAAACTGTAATTTTGGTACATTGACGTAGATTATGGGATGTAGTTCATGTGGTACTAAAGATGGTAAACCGAGCGGTTGCAAAAGCAACGGAGGCTGCAGCACAGGTGGTTGCAACAGACTCAATGTGCATGATTGGCTGGCCAACCTGCCATTCGCAGATCCTGCAGTATCCTGCAGGATAGTGGAAATCACTTTCAATAACGGCAGCAGGAAAGAATATTTCAAAAATACCACCCTGCACCATTTCAACAAAGGTGAATTGGTGAGTGTTGAGGGGGTTGGCGGATTTGATGTTGGCATGGTAAACCTCAGCGGAGAGCTGGTACGGATGCAACTCAAGAAAAAAAGAATTCCAGAAGATAGCGCAGACATCAAAAAGATATTGCGGAGAGCGACCGAAGTGGATATCCAGAAAATGGAGGAGAACAAATCCAGGGAAAAAGAAGCCTTGGCGCGTTCCCGTGCCATTGCCAAGCAACTGAAGCTGGTGATGAAAATATGTGAAGTTGATTTTCAGGCAGATGGCAGAAAAGCCACTTTTTTCTATACGGCAGAAGACCGGGTTGACTTCAGGGAACTGATCAAAATTTACGCCACTGAATTCAAAGTGAAGGTGGAAATGAAGCAGATTGGTGCCCGTCAAGAATCAGCCAAAGTTGGCGGAATCGGCAGCTGTGGGCGCGAATTGTGTTGCAGCAGTTGGTTGAACGAATTCAAAAGCGTTACAACCACCATGGCCCGTTACCAAAACCTGAGCATCAACCAAACCAAGCTCAGCGGACAGTGCGGACGCTTGAAATGTTGCCTGAACTATGAATTGGATACCTACCTTGACGCGCTGCAGCATTTCCCCGATCATGTAGATGTATTGTATACGGCCAAAGGCAATGCCCACTTGAGCAAAAAAGACATCTTCAAAAACCTGATGTGGTATACGTTGCCAGACAGCAACAAACAATACCCCCTTACTATTGAAACGGTTAAGGAAATCAAAGCCATGAATGATAAGGGCCTAAGGCCTGAGGAGTTGGAAACTGCTGAAGTTGTGGTTTCACCAGGTAAAGTGAAAGAAACTGAACCCCAGTTTGTAGATGTGGTTGGCCAAATAAGCCTCCGCTCACTGGAAAGAAACGCTCAAAAAAGAAAAGGCCAGAAAGGGAACAGACCACAACAGCAGGTTGGAAAAGACAGGCAGGATAACAAATTACAAGGACCCCGGCCACAAAACGCACAACCCAACCGGGAAAAACCTCAAGAAAATAGGAATAAGCCAGCAAAAGGCAATACACCGGAAAATAGGGACCGCTCAAGGGATAACAAACTACAAGGCAATAGAAATCCTGGCCAACAGCAAAGAGACAAGAGCAGAACAAACAGGCCTGTTGAGAATGGCCCCAGGACCAGACCAGTGATCGAACCCAAAAAAGACAAACCCGAATAACCTTTTCAGCCTGGGTTAACCGAATGCTTTATCTATAAAGCAAGTAGCACAATAACCATACTGCGGGAGCAGCAAGAATGATGGAGTCAAATCTGTCCAGGAAACCACCATGACCTGGCAAGAAACTGCCACTGTCTTTAACCCCTGCCATCCGCTTTAACCTGCTCTCCAATAAATCCCCAAAGGTTCCTGCAATAGCAGCAGTGGCGGTAACCAAAGCCAATTCATAACCTGTTGTTCCATAAAACCATCCAATAAGATTCATCAGCAGCATGCTGAGGATAATGCCACCAACAGTCCCTTCCCAGGTTTTTTTGGGTGACCATTTGCTTAGCGGTGTCTTTCCAATGAAAGACCCCACTACATAGGCCATGGTATCATTAATCCAAATCGATAAAACCAATACAATGCAGATGATATGGCCACTGAAACCGGATAAGGCATTGGCCAGTGTACTGGCATCAAGGGACTGTTCCCATATCCAGCCAGACCTCAAGTTCACCAGCAGCGCAAAGGGAATCGATATGTATACCAACCCTGCCAAAGCCCACAATATATTTTTCCGTGAATAGGCTTTTGTTCGATACATTTCAATAATCAAAGTGATAAAGCTTATGCGAATCAATCTCCAGCCGGCATCAGCGATGGAATAGCCTTTGATTTCCAAGCTGCCTGCAGTGGCAGCCAACATCATCCCCCAACCCAAAAATGCCAAACTCACAGGCAAAAAGCCCCGTTCTACTGCAGATTGATTTCCCATAAGGGCCACGATCTTTCGAAACTCATACCAGGCACCGAAGTTTACTATGGAAAAAAGAACAAGAAAGCTCCATTCATTCCAAAGCAGACCTGTCAGCATCACTGCTGCATATACAATTGCCGTTTTGGTGCGGGTTTGAAAGACTTCTTTATTCAGTGCCATGTGCAACGCTTTTTTCAAACTTTCCGTATGCGAACCAAACCAAAGCAATCCCGAACAAGCCCCACCAAAGTGGAAACTTATCATCCATACCGGCGGCCAGAGATTCCCCTTTCATCCGGAGATAATATACCTGGCCAACTGCAATGGCATTATTCACAAAGTGTGCGAGAATGGGCACCCAAATGTTTTTACTGGTGGCATACATCATCCCCAGCACCATGCCCAAAGCTGTGCGTGCTAAAAATCCATAGAATGAAAAATGGATGGCGCTGAACAAGAGGGAAGTGACAATGATGCCAACCCAAACATTATTTGTTGACCGCTCCATCATGTTCTGGAAACCCGCCCTGAAAAAAACCTCCTCCACTACAGCAGGAACCGCAGCCATCACCACCAACGCTATCAGCAAGTCGAAAATGGAATCCATCCTAGACATCACCTCCAGTTGCTGAACATACTTGGTCTCCATTTCGGTAAAGTAGATTTTCAAGGATCCGGAAACGGGAATCATTTCATTGAGGGTTGCCAATGATCCGGCGATGACCATGGTGATGATGATCAGCACCACTGACCAACCATAGGATTTCAATGGCGTTTTCACACGGAACCCCATATACTCCAGGGGTTTGGGATTGATGATCCGGACGGCAATGATGGCAGGAACAAAAAACATCAATACAGACAAAATGGTTTGGATAGCGCGGATAGGATTCACAAATGCAGGGTTAGTCAGATTCAGCTGCATATCTACCATATCCTGACCTGTCATGAGTTTCCAGACAAAGACTGAAACAAATCCACCAACCATGGCCCCTGCACCCATTAGGGCTATCAAAATAAATAATCCTGCCTTGTGGGTCATCCCCGGCCTGTTCTGCTGCAATTGTTGGTCCATAATCGTAATTTTGCGTTCGCGATGGTAAAGATAGGCAACATACAATTACCCGAGTTCCCGCTTTTGCTTGCTCCGATGGAGGATGTGAGTGATCCCCCCTTCCGTGCTGTTTGCAAGCAAAATGGGGCGGACATGATGTATACGGAATTCATCAGTACAGAAGGTCTTATCAGAGATGCCATCAAAAGCAGGCAGAAACTGGATATTTTCGAAGAGGAAAGGCCTGTAGGGATTCAGATATTTGGTGGGGATGAGGAAGCCATGGCCATCAGTGCAGGCATTGTGGACACCGTAAATCCTGACTTGTTGGACATCAATTTTGGCTGCCCAGTGAAGAAAGTGGTTTGCAAAGGGGCGGGGGCTGCAGTATTGAAAGACATCGACCTGATGATCAGACTCACCAAAGCGGTAATCAAATCCTGCAATGTTCCAGTGACGGTCAAAACCAGACTTGGATGGGACTTTGACAGCATCAACATCATGGAGGTTGCAGAGCGCTTGCAGGATATCGGTGTGCAGGCACTCTCCATCCATGGCAGGACCCGAAGCCAGCTCTACAAAGGTGAAGCAGACTGGAGCTGGATTGCGAAGGTGAAGGAGAATCCAAGAATCACCATTCCCATATTTGGAAACGGTGATATCGATTCACCCATGAAAGCATTGGAATACAAAAACAAGTATGGTATTGATGGAATTATGATCGGTAGGGCTGCCATTGGATATCCATGGTTTTTCCGGGAGGTGAAGCACTACTTTCAAACCGGAGAGCATTTGCCACCACCCACTTTCGAAGAGCGTATTGAAGTGATCAGGCAACACCTGAGGGCATCAGTGGCTTGGAAAGGACCCAAAATCGGCATCTTTGAAATGAGGAGGCACTATGCGAACTATCTGAAAGGGATTCCGCATATCAAACCCCTGCGTACCCAACTCGTAACTTTAAACACTTTAGAGGAGATTGAAAATTTGCTCAATAGCCTCGATGCTTCCCAATTTTTAGAGGCTGCACAAATGCAGCAATCATCATAAAGTTTATTTATTCAAAGGATTCAGATCACTTTCAACAACATTACACCAATATGACTGCCCAACAAAGATTCGAATCGCTTCCGGATATCATGCCCGTTACTGCGGGATCCAAAGGCATTTACAAGTCCTGCATTACCATCGACAAACTTGTTTACACTTCAGGCCATGTACCTTTCGACCAATCAGGAAACAGAATCAAAGGAAGAGTAGGTGCAGGCATGGATACTTTGGAAGCCAAAAATGTAGCACGCAATGTAGGGATATGCATCCTGCAAAGTCTTGTCAAAACCTATGGTAGTCTCGACCGCATCAAAAGGGTTGTGAAAGTCCTGGGCATGGTGAATGCCACACCAGATTTTGCCCAACACCCCATTGTCATCAACGGTTGCAGCGAATTGTTCAGGGAAATCTGGGGAGAAGATCTTGGCGTGGGTGTGCGGAGTGCTGTGGGCATGGGATCTTTACCAGACAATGTTCCGGTTGAAATTGAGGCCATATTTGAGTTGCACGAGCTTACGCAAACCCAAAATCCTTAACCATCCAAGATGAAAATTTTCGAGCAAATTGATTCTCCAGCCCTGTTGGTGAACCCTGATAACGTTGCAGCAAACATCGCTGAAATGGTGCGTATGGCTGGAGATGCCAATAGGCTTCGTCCGCACATCAAAACGCACAAGTCTGCCGTAGGCATAAGGATGATGTTGAAAGCAGGCATCACCAAATTCAAATGTGCCACCATTGCGGAAGCGGAGTTACTAGCCATCAACCATGCACCCGATGTATTGCTCGCGCACCAGCCTGTTGGCCTCAAAATCAACCGCCTGTTTGCACTGGCAGAAGCATTTCCCAAAACTGAATTTTCCTGTATTGTTGATGACATCGACAATGCTTCAAACATCGCCCAAACATTTCATGCAGCACACCGGAGAATCAATGTTTTTGCTGATATCAACGTGGGCATGAATAGAACAGGAATCAGTCCTGATGAGCATGCGCTTAAACTGATCAAGCACCTCGTGAGATGCTTAGGGATTAAATTTGGAGGTTTGCATGTGTACGACGGACAACACCGGCAGCCGGATTTCAAGGAGCGCGAAAAGGCCTGTGACCTGGCATTTGAGGGGGTTTACAATTTGATTGGCATGATGCAAGCTGCTGGCTTGGAAAAGCCGCATATCATTGCAGGAGGCTCCCCAACTTTTTCCATTCATGCCAACCGGATGGACCGGGAATGCAGCCCTGGCACCAATATTTTTTGGGATTATGGATACAGCCAGATTTGCAGTGAACAACAATTCACACCGGCCGTAACCATCCTGACGCGAGTGATATCCTTGCCCGCTGCTGGCAGAATTTGTGTTGACCTCGGGCATAAGGCGGTGGCTGCTGAAAATGAAATCAGCAAAAGGGTTGTTTTTCCTGAGCATCCGCAATTGAAAGCGCTGAGTCAGAGTGAAGAACATCTGGTGTTGGATGCAGGGATAGACCATACATTCAAAGTGGGTGATGTTTTGATAGGCATCCCCTATCATATTTGTCCGACCGTTGCCCTACACGAAGCATTATTCGAAATAAAAGATGACAAATTCACGAGCTTATGGCCAATTGAAGCCCGAAAAAGAAGGATCAACTACTAATCATTACTTTTACAGACCAAAACCCATAACATGACCATACACAAGGAAGGCTACAGAACAATTTCCATCATAGGACTCGGCGTATTTACTTTGATTTTCTTGTCACTCAGATACTTTCATCCAACTCAACCAATCGTTCATTATATCATCTCTGTTGTTTTGGTAGCCTTCTGGCTTTTCATCGTATCCTTCTTCCGGATACCTGCCAGGACCTTTACATACAATGAAGATGCTGTGGTTTCTCCTGCTGATGGAAAAGTGGTGGTGATTGAAGAGGTTTTTGACACTGAGTTCTTTCAGGAAAAGCGGTTACAAATTTCTGTATTCATGAGCCCTGCCAACGTACATGTCAACAGATATCCTTTTTCCGGAAAGGTTGTATACAACCAATACCACAAAGGGAAATACCTGGTTGCCTGGGACCCCAAATCCTCCACTGAAAATGAAAGACACAGCATTGTGCTTTCCAATCCCAAAGCAGATGTTTTGGTCAAACAAATAGCAGGTGCTTTAGCCAAAAGGATCGTCAACTATGCTGTTGTGGGTGAAGATGCCAAACAGAATGAAGAACTGGGTTTCATCAAATTTGGCAGTCGCGTTGACCTGCTTTTACCCCTGGGCACCCCTGTAAAGGTCAAAATCGGTGATACGGTGAAAAATGGTGTCTCTGTTTTGGCTACCCTTTCCTAATCAGAGAATTTTTTTGAGTTCCCCCAGGTTTTCGAGTACATAAGTAGGCTTCACTTTGGAACCTTCAGGAACTTTGGCATGGACATATGCGGCATCAAAGCCGGCGTTCAAGGCCCCCAGGATGTCCACATCCAAGGTATCCCCTATCATGAGGCTTTGCCCTGCTGTTGCGCCGGTAACCTGCAAAGCATATTCAAAAATAGCCGCATGGGGTTTCATGATGCCCGCCTGCTCAGAAGTGATCATCTCTTTGAAATAGTGATCGATACCGCTGTTTTTGATTTTCATGTGCTGTGTTTTTTCAAACCCATTGGTGATCAGGTGCATGGGATATCCTTTGGTCTTGAGGTATTCAAGCACATCAACACAATGTTCAAACAGGTTGGTTTTGGTAGGTAAAATTTCCAGATAGCGCTCACTCATTTCCTTGGAGAGCGGTTCGTCAGTGATTTTGTAATCAACAAGCGTTCGCCACATACGCCTCCAACGGAGTTCTTCACGGTTGATATGCCCCTTCCGGAAACGATCCCAGTAGATATCATTATAATGGCAATAAGTACTGTGAAAATGATTGAAATCAGCTCTCGAACGCTCACCCAGATTCAATTCCCCATACAAATCCAATAAAGTTGCTGCGGAGTTGGTTTCAAAATCCCATAAGGTATGATCAAGATCAAAGAAAATCTGGGAATACTGCTTTGCTTTCATATCTGCGAAATTACGCATCCTGTGATTGCCTAACTTTGAAAAAAGATTATTATGCATGTAGTGATTACCGGAGCCTCCAGGGGGATAGGAAAAACCATAGCTGAACACTTTGCCCGTGAAGGTGCAAACCTCCTACTTTGTGCCAGATCCATGGACCAAACAGCCTCCTGGCAACAAGCGCTGATGGACCGCTACGGCATTACCATCACCAGTTTCAATGCCGATTTGGGCAAGGAGGAGGATGTGAAATCATTCGCCGCGCAGCTCATCCATGCTGCACCATCCATTGATATCCTCATCAACAATGCCGGAAGTTATGTTCCCGGTTCAGTTTGGAATGAGCCGGAAGGGCAGCTCACGGAAATGTTGCAGGTGAATTTGCTTTCTGCCTATCACCTCACCCGCGCGCTTGTTCCGGGAATGATCAACAAGCAATCCGGACATATATTCAACATGGCATCCGTAGCCTCTTTTATGGCTTACCCCAATGGTGGTTCCTACAGCATAAGCAAATACGCTTTGGCAGGCTTTAGCAAAAATTTGAGGGAGGAACTGAAAACACACCAGATTAAAGTGACAACAGTATATCCCGGAGCAACCATGACAAGCTCCTGGGAAAAATCGGGTGTGGATCCGAAGAGATTGATGGAAGCCGATGATGTAGCGGCTATGATTGTTGCAGCGAGCAAGTTATCCCACCAGGCTTGTGTGGAAGATATCATACTCAGACCACAGTTGGGCGACCTGTAAATCAATCACTGAACTTGTAGCCTACTCCCCGAACAGAATGGAAATGGCGGGGCTCGCGGGGATCTTCTTCGAAGTATTTCCTGAAATTCAGGATGAAATTGTCAATGGTCCTGGTTGTTGGGAATACCTGGTATCCCCATACGGCCTGCAAGATTTTCTCTCGGGAAACCACTTCATTGCGGTATTCCATCATCAAGCGGAGCAGCATCACCTCTTTTTTGCTGAGGCTGAATTGTTCACCCTTGGCATTCACGGCACTCTGTGCCTTGAAATCTATGATGTTACCGCCAAAGCTGAAGCTGTCGCCCAAAGACGACCTTTCCTGCATTTTACGGCTTTTGTTGATCAATTTTTCCACCCGAAGCAAAAGTTCTTCCAGGTTGAAAGGCTTGGTCAGGTAATCATCTGCACCCTTTTTCAGACCTAAAACCCTGTCGGCACTGCCTGAACGGGCACTCAGCATCAAGATTGGGGTTTCGATATTTTTCAGGCGTATATGCTCACAGACATCGAAGCCATCCAATTCAGGCAACATGACATCCAGGAGGATAAGATCAAAATATTCATGCTCCACTTTCTTCAGGGCCATGGAACCCGTATTGGCAGCAGTGACTTCATACCCCTCGAGTTCCAGATTAAGTTTAAGGGCCTCCTGGAGATTCTCTTCATCCTCAACAACCAGAATGGACAACTTATTCATCATAATCAGAATTTGGGAAGTTTAACTTTGAAAACACATCCGGAGGGATAATTGTTCTCCAAATGGATAGTTCCCTTGTGATCTTGGATAATTTTTGTGCTTAAATACAAACCCAGACCCGTTCCCTTGGTCTTCCGCTTCGATTCATCGCCAAGGCGATAAAACTTTTCGAAGACCTTCTTTTTTTCACTATCGGGTATACCTTGACCATGATCAGCAACCGAAATGATAACAGCATCATCGGTTTCTGTCAGGCTTGTGGCAATGGCAATATCCTGTGCTGTATACTTGATAGCATTTTCCACCAGGTTGCTGACAACCAACTGAATCAGAAATTCTTCACCCACTACAAGCACATCTTCGGGCATATCCAAATCAAAAATCCTTTGAGGATACCTTGTCTTGAATGCAGCAATGGATTTGTGGAGCATTCTACTGCAATTGAATTCCTGCTTGGTCATTTCATAGCCTCCTGATTCCAGTTGGGCACTCAGGAGGATATTGTTGCACAAGGCATCAAGCCTTTCCGTTTCATTGATGGCATCCTGCAAAATCTTGTTTTGTCGTTGTTCATCAAGCTTATGCCTGACCAACGTTTGCAGTCCCAACCGGGTGATGGCAATCGGCGTTTTCAGTTCATGGGTTACTGCCATCATGAAATTGCGTTGCTGCTGATGATAGTAGAGTTGTCGCTTGATTGCACCATAAACAAAAAAAGCGCCCAGGATTGTTAGAATAAAGAAAGTGAGCCCCTCACCAAGATACTGTTTGGCATTTCGGTCATGCTCATCCTGAAAAACCCTGAAATCTTCACCAGTGATGGTTTTGAACTGATGGTATTGTTCTGCATGGTAAGCCAGCATACTGTCGTTGAGCTGGTCCAGCTCAAAATACCACCAACCCAATGCAGCAATCAGGTAAACAAGCAATAACCAATAGATGAGGTAAACTGACCTGAGTGGTATTCGACTGATCAAATTACGCATCTCAATTGATTTTTTCCAGTCTGAGACCGGCGTTCAAGACATGCCCCAGTGGATCTGTTCGCATATCCTGTTTGAAGCGAACAGTATAGGTACCCGCTTTCTTGAAATGTACAGGATCACGGTAAAGCAAAATGCGGTGGTCAAATATATCGTCCATGCCCGTTCCAAGCCATCGTTGATCGGCGGCCAGTTTAAACTCAAATCTTTCCGATCGCATGATGGAATCACCCGGCAGTTTGCTGTCAACTTTTACCCAAAGGTTGTTGAACGCATAAGCATCATCATGTCGTAAAAGGAAATACAGTCTGTAGGCAGCTACGGTATCCTTGATCTCGAAATTGAATTCAGGCTGAAATGCATAATCCCATTGCTGCCGGGGCATGAAGGACACTTTTTCATACAGCCCTGACTGGATGCACCCTGAAATAAAAATTACCGAAACGGCAATTGCCATTATTTTCCTAGACATGGTACAAAGTTAGTTAACATTAAAGGACATTCAGTACCTGTTCCTTTGCCTTTTCCAGTTCATCCTTCATCTCCACAACACACTTCTGAATAGTGGAATCGTAGGCTTTAGAACCGGTAGTATTGATTTCACGTCCTATTTCCTGCAAGAGGAATGACAATTTCCGTCCTTTTGAAACCTCCGCTTCACCCAGCAGGGTTCTGAAATATGCACAGTGATTGGACAACCTTACTTGTTCCTCGGTCAAATCGATTTTTTCCAGATAATAGATCAGCTCCTGCTCAAACCTATTCATATCAACATGATCTTTCCCTGCATTTTCCTCGAGTAGTTTCAGGAGGTTTTCCCTGATTTTTTGTTTGCGTAGCGGTTCGAGTTCCATCACTTTTGACTGCAACGTTTCGATATTGCTGATACGCAGAACGAGATCGCGTTCCAAAGCTTCACCTTCATCATCACGGTGTCTGTTGATCATGTCAATGGCTTCAGCAATGGTTTTGCGCAGGGCGAGCCACTCAGCCTCTGCAATCACTTCTGAAGAGGCAGCCACCACTTCCGGCATGCGCAGGATGGATGCCAACAATTGTGCATCATCAGCTTCCAGCTGATCTGCCAGACTTTTCAGTTGTTTGTAATAAGCAGATGCAAGATCAAGGTTGATGGATGAAGGCCTGGAAGCCCCATTCTGCTTGATGGTGATGTTGCATTCAACACTTCCCCTCACAATGGATTCTGCCAATTGGTTCCTGATCTCAAACTCATATGGTTTGAGTTGCGGTGGAAATTTGAGCAACAAATCAAATTGCTTTCCATTGAGTGATCGCAACTCAACCACAAATACTTTTTCCTGAAATGCATGTTCTGACCTACCATAACCTGTCATGGATTTGAGCATAGCAATCTTATTTAATGCAATGTAACAAAAAAAAACAGCGCCCGGATGTATCCGGGCGCCGATATATAGATGGGTTAATAAGTACGGGAATAAATTCCCTACACAATATTAAAAATATATTTCATGAGAATAAAATTTTATATGGATTATTTTATTCACAATAATTATTGTACATGTGAATTACGAATGACGCTTACACTCAACACAGAAATCCAAAACTAGAAAACCGACAGACGCAGTAACACTTATCTTTGTATAAATTGATTTTATGAAATTTCCTGCTCCCGTTTCTATTGAATGGATTGCCCAATTGATTGATGCAACAATACATGGCAATACCAACGCCATGGCATTGGGTATCAATGAAATTCACCGCGTGGAAACAGGCGACCTCGTTTTTGTAGACCATCCCAAGTACTATCAGAAATGCATTGAATCGGATGCAAGCTTCATCATCATCAATCAGGTTACAGAATTCCCACCACACAAGGCATTGCTGGTGGTGCAAGAACCTTTTGAGGCCTATCTCCGCATAGTGGAACATTTCAGGCCATTTCAACCAGCTACAACCATGATTGCAGCATCAGCAACCATTGGTGATGGAACGTATATTGCACCCAATGCATTCATTGGACATGAAGTGACTATCGGCAACAACTGCACCATTCATCCCAACGTAACCATACTGGACAATTGCATCATTGGCAACAATGTGGTGATACAAGCAGGCACTGTAATAGGTGGTGATGCTTTCTATTACAATTCCAAAAAAAACAGGGATGTCTGGTACAAGCGGATGAACAGCTGCGGCAGGGTTATCTTGGAAGATTATGTTGAAGTTGGTGCAGGATGCACGCTTGACAGAGGTGTTACACATGATACCATTATTGGTGAGGGTACCAAATTGGACAATATGGTGCATGTGGGCCATGATGTTGTTGTTGGGAAAAATTGCCTTTTCGCAGCTCAGGTTGCGATTGGAGGTGCTACCATAATTGAGGATGGCGTGATATTGTGGGGACAGGTTGGCGTAAGTAAAACATTGACGATAGGTGCCAATGCTATTGTGATGGCCCAAAGTGGTGTGGCATCAAGCATTGCTGGAGGAAAAGTTTATTTTGGATACCCGGTGGATGAAGCCATAACCAGAAAAAGGGAAATGGTATGGATCAAAAGAATACCTGAAATGTGGAGTATGCTGAAAAGCATGGGCACCAAAGAATAGGGATAACCAATTGCAATATGACTGTTGCAGCATCGTGGCTCAACCCTTTTGCAAATAGTATGCACAACAGGATTCAATGGTTTCCTGCAGGGGTTTGAATGCAAAGCCAGGTAATGATTCAAGAATTTTGCGATTATCGAAATGCACGCACTGTTGGGCAGTTTCTGCCGTTTCTTTGGTTAGCAAAGGTTCTTTCCCGGTTACCAATCCTTTCAACCGTTCCATTCGCCATACAATCTCTGCCATCCAGGGTTTCACTTTCCGGGATGGTGGTCTCTTGCCAAAAGCTTTGGCCATGGATGTAAACAAATCACGATAAGACCAGTTTTCAGCAGACAGGATAAAGCGGTGCGCATGGATATCACTCTCCATCAACAACACCATGGCACGGGCCACATCTTCCGCATCCACAAAACCACTGACACCTTCCGTATACCAGGGAAATTCATGGTAAGCATTTCTGAATGTTGCAGCAGAACCGGTATCCCAATTCCCTTTGCCCAAGATGATAACGGGATTGACAATCACCGCCTGCAAACCCTCTGCGATGGCCCGCCATACTTCGAGCTCACCCAGGTATTTGCTTTTACCATAAACAGAGGGATTGGATTTATCGTCCCACTTCACGTTTTCTGTCACCACTTCATTGTTCCGCTTCCTACCCAGTGCAGCCACTGAACTCACATGCACAAATTTTTCGACGCCACTGACCAATGCAGCATTCACCATGTTTGCGGTTCCTTCAACATTCACCTTGATCAGATCATTAGCCCGTTTAGGATTGAATGAAACCAATCCTGCACAATGGTATACCCTGCTGCAGTCCTTCATGATATCCTGCAAAAGCAGGACATCAAAAATATCACCCTTGACCCATTCGATCCTGCTTTGTTCTTCGATTGTAAAACTGTTTGGTAAATTGTTGCGGTAAAGTGCAACAACCTGCCTGCCTTCCTGCAACAGTTGCCGCACGAGACTGGTACCGAGTAGTCCGGATGCACCGGTTACAAAATATTTCATGGGTTAAACACCTGCAAACTGGTCAAGAAAACGCACATCATTTTCACTGAAAAGACGGATATCGGTGATCCCGTATTTCAACAGTGCCGGCCTTTCAACTCCCATGCCGAAGGCAAATCCGGTATATTTTTCAGGATCGATACCACAGTTTTTTAAAACATTCGGATGAACCATACCACAACCAAGGATTTCCAACCAACCGGTACGCTTGCATACTGCGCAACCATCTCCTTTACACAGCATGCAGCTGATATCCATTTCCGCACTGGGTTCTGTGAAAGGGAAATAGCTTGGTCTGAAACGCACTTTCACATCCTCGCCAAACATTTCCTTCACAAAAAAATAAAGCGTCTGCTTCAGATCGGCAAAGGAAACATTTTCATCGATATACAATCCTTCCACTTGGTGGAAAAAGCAATGGGAACGTGCACTGATGGTTTCGTTGCGGTAGACCCTGCCTGGACAAATAATTCTGATGGGTGGCTTTTGCCGTTCCATCTCCCTGATCTGCACATTGCTGGTATGGGTGCGCAACAAAATGGCTGGATCTGTAGACAGGTAAAAAGTATCCTGCATGTCCCTTGCAGGGTGATTCTCATCCAGGTTGAGTGCCGTAAAATTATGCCAATCGTCTTCTATTTCGGGTCCTTCTGCCACAGTGAATGACAGTCGCTGGAAAATATCCACTATCCTATTCCGCATCAATGTTACTGGGTGCCTGCTGCCTGATGGAAGCGGGTTTCCGGGCAAACTGATATCCAGCTGTTCTGTTGTGTCAGCATCTGAAGCATCGATGGCGGCTTTCGCAGACTCATATTTTTCTTCTGCGAGATTTTTGAATGCATTCAGAATTTGTCCGAAAGATTTTTTTCCTTCGGGGGGAACCTGTTTCATTTCACCGGCCATGGCTTTTACTATTCCCTTGACACCAAGGAACCTGATTCTGAACTGTTCAAGTGTTTCTGCATCAATGGCCTCAAATGCATTGATTTCTTCCGTGTATGCGTTGATCTGTTGGAGTAATGCTTCCATGATGCGAAGATAACAAATCAAGAGGCATCAGCGTCTGTTGCAGAGATTGGTTTTTTTGGCAAAAGCTCCCGGATTATCATCAGTTTACAGTAGGTTTGTCCAAAATTCGCTTCATGCAATTCCAGCATATCATCGACTTCCTTGAACCTGTGAACCTGGCCAAAGTGACGGAGGATGCCGATTTGAAGGAAGGGCAAATGGGAAAATCCATTGTCATTTTTGAGGAAGAATGGCCTGATTTAGAGGATACCGATCTCATTATCGCGAGCTGTGATGACTTGAGGGGAGATGGTATCATTTCCCAATCCAGTGCGGGTACCGACAAAATCCGAAAAGAATTTTATGCTCTTTACTATTGGCACAAGAGCATCCGCATAGCAGATGTTGGACATATCAAAACTGGTGCTACCCTTACTGATACGTATGCCGCCATCAGGGCAGTAGCATCAGAAATCATCAAAGCAGGTAAAAATTTTCTGCTTTTGGGTGGCTCTCACGACATGACCTTGGCATTGTATGAAGTTTTCAGGCAAGCTGGCAGGCAGATTGAAGTGACTGGTGTGGATGCCTACATTGATCTCTCCATAGACAACCCGGTAAAGTCGAGAAATTTCCTGATGGAAATGCTCACCGGAGACCCCAATCACATCAAACACTACAACCACATTGGTTTTCAGAGTTATTATGTGCATCCGAAGATGCTGGAAACGATGGATCAGTTGCGGTTCGATTGTTTCCGGTTGGGTAAGGTCAAAGAAAATATTGAGGAAATGGAACCCGTTTTGCGGAGCAGTGATTTGCTGAGTTTCGACCTGGCTTCACTGGGTTCGTCAACATCATGGGAAGGAAGCAGTCCCAATGGTTTCAACGGCGAAGAGGCTTGCACCATCATGCGTTATGCCGGCATGAATACAGCCATGAAAATGGCTGGAATTTTCGGCTACAATGACCGCACAGACCATTCCGGCAACTTGGCCAAACAGGTTTCCCAAATGATTTGGTATTATATAGACGGCATCCAATTTGGCAGAACTGAAGCACCCATGGAAAACAAAGAATTGTTCATGGAATGCCATATAGCATTTGCCCAAGTGGATACCACCTTCATCAAAAGCCGGAAAACGAGCAGGTGGTGGATGATGATGCCCGATGGACAATATGTTCCCTGCTCTTACCACGACTTTCAACAGGCAGGTGAAAATGAGATTCCGGAGAGATGGCTCCGGATACAGGAAAGAAACTGACATCCCCAAAAACAAGACCATGATCCGGACAATCACCATTATCAGCATTTTATTCTTCTGTTCCTGTTCAACCCAATACAAGATTGGAAGACATGTCAACAATATTTTCATGGCGGATAGCACCATGAATGCAGCCCATATCGGCATTGCTGTTCAGGATCCTGTCAAAGACAAATTCCTTTATCGGTTGCAATCCAGCAAAAGATTCACTCCGGCCAGCAATACCAAGATTCTCAGTAGTTATGCGGCCATGAAATTCTTACCGCAGAAATTGCCGGCAGCTAGGATTACTGAGCTGGATACGGCCGTGTTGATAACACCAACAGGTGATCCTAGTTTTTTACATCCTGAATTCACTAACCATCCACTTTTCAGCGAACTGCGCAGCATCAATAAACCCATTTACATGGATGCAACTGTCTGGAAATCCCAGGCCTTGGGATCAGGATGGAGTTGGGACGACTTCAGTGAAGACTATATGACCGAAAGAAGTGCTTTTCCGGTATATGGCAATCAAATCCATTGGTATCAGGAAAAATCAAAAAAGGAAAATCCCAACAATTCTTCAGACACCATTGATTTATTCATCTACTCTGTTCCTGAAGTTGATGGTCCGGTTGATTTCGGCAGAGCGGGTCAACGATTTGCTGTTGCCAGAAACCAACACAGCAATGCATTTATCCTTTATGAAGGCAAAGAGCAGGCTGCTACTACAGCCGTGCCATTCATCACCAACGGCATAAGGACCGGTTTGGATCTCCTGGAAGATAGCCTACAAAAACCCATGCGGATTGCAGATGCATCATTGTTGAAAGCCGCAGCAGGGAAAACCCAAAAGACAATTTATTCGCAGTATACCGATACACTTTTGAAGAAGATGATGCACCGGAGCGACAACTTCTATGCAGACATGTCTTTGTTGATGGTGAGCCAGCTTAAACTCAACCAGATGGATGAGGGAGCCATCATCAGGGAATTGTTGGAGCATGACCTGAAAGACATGCCACAGCCCATCAGATGGGTTGATGGCAGCGGACTCAGCAGATACAACCAGTTCACACCTGAATCGGTAGTTTTTGTGCTCAATCAATTGAAAAAAGAACAACCCTGGGAACGCATCAAAACCATCTTCCCTTCCAACGGACAAGGCACCTTGGGTGTGTATAAAAAACGAGAAGGGGAATTCATTGTGGCCAAAACCGGCACCCTCAGCGGAGTGATTTGCCTGAGTGGATATGTCAAATCCAAAAAAGGAAAGTGGTTGACCTTTTCCATCATGATCAACAACCACAATACGTCAACTGCTATCATCAGAAAAAAAATGGAAGCCTTTCTCGAATCGCTTTAGATGCCGAAGTTGTCGGTCAGGAAATCCCTTTTGACTTCAACAAACATGGGGCTTCCGTCGAAATGGATTGTTGGCTGCATACAGAGGGAGAGCCTTTCCACGATATCACGCATGGTCTCTTCAGCAAGTTTTGTACCCGTTTTAACTGCATGCTTGCGCGCAAGGCTTTTCGCCATCCTTTCCCTGTATTGCTGATGCAGCGAAGCAGTTCCATCCTTGATATCTTCCATGATCATCTCCAACACCTGTTGGTCATTGTCTGAAGGATGATCAGCTGGTGCACCCTGGAGCAGGAAAGCATTGGCACCGAAAGGTTCCAATTGATACCCCATGTGGAGCAGATCGGGAAGCAACGACTGCATGAGTTGTGCATCAACAGCTGAAAGATTGATTACCTGGGGAAACAGGCTCTGCTGTATGGCCATTCCCTTGCCAGCCCATACCGATTTGAATTTTTCAAAAAGAACCTGCTGATGAGCCAGCTGCTGGTGCAGGATGGTCATACCATTAGCCTGTTCAAAAACGATATAGGTTTGGTGTAATTGGAATACCGGGCTTGTGAACAACAGATTCAGGCTGGAAGGGCGTGGCTTATCAGCCCACTTCTCAATATCTCCCTGAAATGTATCCAATTGCTGCATCGCCATTTGAACGGGCTGCTGCTCTTTGTTTGACGTTTCAAAAAAATCTTTCCAATCACGGAGATTGCTGGATGACCCTATCCTATGGGCCTGATGCCGGTCAACAAAAGATTTGTATAAGCCTCCAGTTTCGGCTTCCCCCCTCAATTCAGCGGTAAACGGCTTGGATACCGAATCCAGTTGCTGGATTGCAGGTTCCAGGCTGAAATCCATGGATGGTGCAATGCTGAACTGCGCCAATGCGTGTCTGATAGCAGACCTGATGAATGCGTAAACTATTTTTTCATCCACAAACTTGATCTCCTGTTTGGTGGGATGCACATTCACATCCACATGCGCCGGATCCAGCTCTATGAATAAGGCAAAAAAAGGAAAGCTACCCTGCGGAATCATCTCCTCATAGGCACTGATGATGGCATGGCTGAGGTAGGGATTCCTTACGAATCTGTTGTTTACAAATAGATATTGTTCACCTCGGGTCTTTTTGGCTGTAGTGGGTTTGCCGATGAAACCGCTGATATCCAGGTAGTCTGTATGCTCTTTTACCGCAACCAACTGGCTGGCCAGGGTATTGCCCATCAGCTGCAAAACCCTTTGCTTCAGACCTCCCCTTTCGAGGTGAAAAACCTCCTGGCCATTGCTGGTCAGGCTGAAAAATATATCCGGAAATGCCAGTGCCACATGTATAAATTCTTCCGTAATGTGACGCATTTCAACTGCATTGCTTTTCAAGAAGTTCCTGCGCGCCGGCACATTGAAAAAAAGATTTTTCATGGCGATGGAGGTTCCTTGGGCTATAGCACAGGGTTGCTGTTTGGTTATCAGACTGTTCTCCAACTCAAGTTCGATGCCAAGCTCTTCCTCTGCGCGTTTGGTTTTCAGAACCACTTGGGATACAGCAGCTATGGAGGCCAATGCCTCACCCCTGAAACCCATGGTCCTGAGCCGGAACAAATCATCCACAGCACTGATTTTGGATGTGGCATGCCTACCAAAACAATTACAGGCATCCTCTTCACCCATGCCACAACCATTGTCTATGACCTGTATGAGCGATTTTCCCGCATCCGTCACGATGAGTTGTATGGCAGTGGCCCCAGCATCCACTGCATTCTCCAACAATTCCTTGACGGCGCTTGCAGGACGCTGGATGACCTCACCAGCAGCAATCTGATTGGCAAGATGTGCCGGTAAAGTATGGATGGTATGCTGCATGAGAGGATTGGTCAGGTTTAATGGATTTGGGTTTGGACAAAATGCATAACTTACAAAATTAATAAATCCCAACGTATGTTCAAGATAAGATCACTCATCTGCAGCGTCATGCTGCTGGGCACCATCAACTCAACAGCACAGGATTCCGCAAAGTGGGTTGATAGCGTCATGAAAAGCCT
>JBDLUN010000150.1:0-18202 GCA_039805245.1 Bacteroidota bacterium | reverse complement strand
TGATCCTGACTGCCGCTTTCGTTGAGGGTGTTGCCCTTTTCGCGGTTATCGCAGGTCTGCTGGCTGTACTGAAATAAGTTGCAGTAAACGCACAAAAACATACTGCATCCAAAGCACAGGGTGGAGGATGCAGTAACTTGAATATTCTTAGTTTAAAAAATATAACATGGATCTTTTATTACCGGGTATTGGCCTGTTGGCATGGACGCTCCTTGCTTTCCTGATTGTTTTCTTTATCCTCAAGAAATTTGCATGGGGCATTATCATTTCTTCCCTGAATGAGCGGGAGAAAGGTATTGCAGATGCATTGGATTCTGCACAGAAGGTTAAGGCGGAGATGGCCCAACTCAAGAATGAGAATGAGGCTCTGATGGCTCAGGCCCGTGAAGAGCGTGCTATCATGTTGAAAGAAGCCAAAGAGACCAAAGATAAAATGATCAATGATGCCAAAGAGCAGGCCAAGTCTGAAGCCGCCAAAATCATAGCAGATGCACAGGCAGCTATCCAGACCCAAAAAATGGCTGCGCTCACCGATGTGAAAAATCAAATCGGTAACATGGTGATTGAAGTGGCGGAGAAGGTGATCAGGAAGCAGCTCGACAACAAAGCCGAGCAGGAAAAATACATTCAGCAAATGGCTGGTGAATTGCACCAGTTTGGAAACCAATAAGCATGCGTCAAACAAAAGTTGCATCACGTTACGCCAAAGCAATCTTTGATCTCGCGCTGGAGACTGCAAAGTTGGAAGAAGTCAAAAATGACCTCAGCCTGATTGCCGGAATTCAGCATGATGAGCTGAAGGTGCTCTTGGCTTCTCCAGTAATCCGTAGCGACAAGAAAATCGCGATTTTCGAAGCGATTTTTTCAAAACATGTTCAGCCGCTTACCATTGCATTTTTCAAACTCATTTTTTCCAAAGGAAGGTCTGTAGCCATCGGGGAAATCATGGAAGCTTTCGCTGACAAATATAGGGCACACAAAGGGATTAAAGTGGTTGAACTTACCACTGCCATACCTGTTTCTGATGAAATCAGAAACCAAGTGACCGGATTGTTGCTGCAGAACAACATGTTGCAAGGGAAGACCTTGGAGTTGAAAGAGCAGGTGGATCCTTCCATACTGGGTGGACTCATCGTGCAGATTGATGACAAGCTGTTTGATGCCAGCATCAAGCATGATCTGCAGTTCATCAAAAAGCAGTTTATCAAAAACATGTACGTCAGCGAAATTTAAAAAAACCATACGATCACGCATAAAATAAGCAATTATGATAGACATTAAGCCCGATGAGATCTCAGCGATACTCCGTCAGCAGCTTAGCAATTTCAACACTTCTGCTGAACTGGAGGAAGTGGGCTCTGTACTACAGGTAGGTGACGGTATCGCCCGCATCTACGGATTGAACAATGTAAAATCAGGTGAACTTGTTGAGTTTGAAAATGGTGTAAAAGCCATTGCACTGAACCTGGAAGAAGATAATGTGGGTGTCGTTTTGATGGGTGAAGGCGCTGATATCAAGGAAGGTTCTAAAGTGAAGCGTACAGGTAAAATTGCTTCCATCAAAGCGGGCATGGGTCTTGTAGGCCGTGTCATCAACACTTTGGGTGAAGCCATCGACGGTAAAGGTCCGATTGCAGGTGATCTTTATGATATGCCATTGGAGCGTAAAGCCCCAGGTGTAATTTTCCGTGAGCCGGTAAAAGAGCCTCTGCAAACAGGATTGAAGGCGATTGACGCGATGATTCCTATCGGCCGTGGTCAGCGTGAGTTGATCATTGGTGACCGTCAGACTGGTAAAACTGCTATCGCGATCGATACCATCATCAACCAGAAAGAGTTTTACAAATCCGGCAAGCCGGTTTATTGCATCTATGTAGCCATTGGACAGAAGGCTTCAACCATTGCCGGTGTGATGAAAACACTGGAAGACAATGGTGCCATGGATTACACCATCATCGTAGCTGCTCCAGCCGCAGATCCTGCCCCACTTCAGTTCTATGCGCCATTCGCAGGTGCAGCGATTGGAGAGTTCCTCCGCGATACTGGTAATGCAGCACTCATCATTTATGATGACCTGTCTAAACAGGCTGTGGCCTACCGTGAGGTGTCACTCCTTTTGCGTCGTCCTCCGGGCCGTGAAGCATATCCTGGTGACGTATTCTATCTCCATAGCCGTTTGCTTGAGCGCGCTGCTAAAGTGATTGCCAAAGATGAAGTGGCAGCGAAAATGAACGACTTGCCTGAATCCATCAAGCATCTCGTGAAAGGCGGTGGTTCACTTACAGCTTTGCCCATCATCGAGACCCAAGCAGGTGACGTATCCGCATATATCCCAACGAATGTAATTTCCATTACAGACGGGCAGATATTCCTCGAATCAAACTTGTTCAATGCAGGTATCCGTCCCGCGATCAACGTAGGTATCTCCGTTAGCCGTGTAGGTGGTAACGCACAGATCAAGTCCATGAAAAAAGTTTCAGGTACTCTGAAACTCGATCAGGCCCTTTACCGTGAATTGGAAGCATTCTCCAAATTCGGTGGTGACCTTGATGCTGCTACCAAATCAGTAATCGACAAGGGTGCCCGTAACGTGGAAATCCTTAAGCAAGGCCAGTACCAACCGGTTGCTGTAGAAAAGCAGGTGGCCATCATCTACTTGGGAACACAAGGTTTGTTGAAGGATGTACCGGTAAAATCTGTGAAAGAGTTCGAAGAACACTTCCTGATGGAAATGGAGAACAAACTTCCAGAAGTTTTGCTCGAATTCAAAAAAGGCAATCTGCCTGAAGATGGTCTTAAAGCCATGGTTGACTTGGCAAAAGGACTCATGTCCCAATACAAATAAACTTCCTTTTGATATAGGAAATGGTCCGGGTAATTTACCCGGACTTTTTTATTTTTGGCTTGCCCAACCATTTCGTCAGGCAACTTGTTTGTATAACAGTAGAATTCACCTTAAATCGCATACACTTTGCTCTTGCAGGTTCAACATCTCTCCAAATCCTTCGGTCAGTTTAAGGCGGTCGATGACCTTTCCTTTTCTGTTCAGGAGGGCGAGGTTTACGGCTTTCTCGGTCAGAATGGTGCTGGCAAGTCCACAACCATCCGCATGTTGCTGTCGCTAATTGCGCCCAGTAGTGGACAGATTGAAATTTTTGGTATGTCCATGGATCAGCACAGGAACAGCATCCTGTCTCGCATTGGGGCCGTTGTGGAAAAGCCGGATCTCTATCGTTATTTGTCGGGATACGAAAACCTTTCACTTTTTGCCAGAATGAGTGGAAAGGGAATCGGGAAAAAGGAAATCATTGATTGTCTTGAGTTGGTGGGGCTTGCCGGAAGGGCAAAGGATCCCGTTCGGGTTTATTCCCAAGGTATGAAGCAGCGCCTGGGTATTGCAGTGGCTCTTGTTCATGACCCTTCACTCATCATCCTGGATGAGCCTACTAACGGATTAGATCCGCAGGGAATAGCAGATATCAGAAACTTGATTCATCTTCTCAGCAAAGAAAGGAACAAGACCATCATCGTATCCTCTCATCTCCTTTCTGAAATTGAGCAAGTGGCAGACAGCATGCTCATCATCAACAAAGGACGCAAAGTGGTGGAAGGTAAGGTCAATGCCCTGCTTAATCCCAACAAAGTGCAGTTGGAGGTTATGACAACAGATAATGCCAGGGCCACGGCACTGTTGCGGGAATCTGTATGGGGAAATGGACTCAAACTTGCCGCCTTGCATAAAGTGGTAGTGGAAACTGATGCGGTTGACATACCTGCATTGACAAAATATTTGGTAGACCGGGAGATTGGTGTGTCCGGACTGCGTTCCATGAACTCGCTGGAAGCCTATTTTCTATCCATAACATCAGGCAATGAAGTTTAGCAGCATCGTTTATATAGAATTGTACAAGGTATTCAGGAAGCCCCGAACGTACATCGCTTTTGGAGCTGTTGCAGCCATAGTGGGATTGATACAATTGGGTTTTTATGCAGACGGTGACAGTTACATGCAATTTGGCTTGCAGTCGTTCAGCGATTCATTTGACATTGATGGTAACCTCATGAACGGTTACCTGATGGCTTATATCATCCTTCAACTGCTGCTGGTTCATGTGCCATTGCTGATTGCCTTGGTGGCTGGCGACATGATTTCCGGTGAGGCTGCTCAAGGTACCCTGAGGGTACTCCTCACCAAGCCCCTCAGCCGTGCAACGTTGATTCTGGCTAAATTTACGGCCACATCCATCTATACCATTGCATTGTTGTTGTGGATGGCCATCTGGGCATTGGGGATTTCCATGCTGGTTTTTGGTGTTGATGATATGCTAATTCTGAAAAGCGATCAAGCTACACAGATACTTTCTAGTGATGTATTGTGGCGGTATGTTGCAGCATTTCTTTTTGCATGCCTTGCCATGATTACAGTAGCTGCCATGAGTTTTTTCCTCAGCATATTTGCTGAAAATTCAATAGGTCCAATTATGGCCACTATGAGTATCATCATCGTATTTACCATTTTAAATACGCTGGATCTACCCATTTTCAGCAACCTGAAGCCTTTTTTGTTCACCAGCCACATGCTGGGGTGGAAGGGCTTTTTTGATGTTACGGTGAATGCAGATAATGAGCAGGTGATAGGATCCATCGAAAATCTTCAAGCAGTTATGATTTCCGCAGGAATTCTTTTCCTGCATATCATCGGCTTTATTGCCGCTTCTATTTGGGTCTTCAGAAAGAAGGATATTCTCTCCTAATAATTTCCTTATTTTCATGCAGCAAAAAATATTGCCACATGAAAAAAATCCTTTTCTCTCTTGTATTGCTGGTATTATCTTACCTGTCTTCTGCTGCGGTTCGGCTGCCTTCGATAATCGGCTCACATATGGTGCTGCAGCAAAATGCCCAAGTGAAATTGTGGGGATGGTCTGCCCCTGCTGAAACAGTAACCATAAATGTAAGTTGGGATACCGCAACCTACAAAGTAGTGGCTTCAAGGGGTGCGCGGTGGATGACCAGCATCAAAACTCCTGCTGCCGGTGGTCCTTACACCATCCATATCAAGGCTTCCAATGAAATCATTTTGGATGATGTGCTGATAGGTGAAGTATGGCTTTGTGGAGGACAAAGCAATATGGAATGGGGAGGGGATCAGGGATTGCCACAGTCCAAGGAAGAGTCGCCACAAGCCACCAACAATAAAATCCGCTTTTTTTATGTACCCAAATCAACCTCATCCACTCCTCAAGACGATGTGTCTGCCAGGTGGGTGGTATGCAGTCCTGAAGAGATGCTGCATTTCAGTGCAATAGGTTATTTCTTCGGTAAACAGGTAAATGCAGCTACTGGATTTCCTGTAGGATTAATCAATAGCAATTGGGGTGGAACTCCTGCCGAAGTATGGACACCTGAATTGGTAGTGGCCAATGACCCCGATCTGCGATTTGCAGCAGAGAAGTTGAGTCCGGCCGCCTGGTGGCCCCATATTCGTGGAGAGGCTTATAATGCGATGATTTACCCCTTGACCAATTTCTCTATTGCTGGAGCCCTATGGTACCAAGGTGAAAGCAATGTTACGACCCATTACAGTTACAAACGGCTGTTTACGAGCATGATCGATAGCTGGAGAAAGGCATGGGGTAAAGAGTTTCCTTTTTACTTTGTTCAGATAGCCCCTTATACTTACGGCGACAATCATATCAATGGAGCCTTTTTACGTGAGGCTCAAACGCAGTCGGCCAGTTTCCCCAAAACCGGTATGGTTGTGGTCAGTGATTTGGTTGACAACATCAAGGATATCCATCCCAAACTTAAAAAAGAAGTGGCTGCTCGTCTTGCCAATTATGCCCTCGGGGAAACCTATGGGGTCAAAGGATTGCATTATAAAAGTCCGGTTTACGCATCGCATGCAGTTGAGAAAGGGTCAATCAGGATACAGTTCAATCATGTACCCACCACACTCATTTCCAAAGGCGGTGACCCCACTGATTTCTTTATTGCCGGGGCTGATGGTCGGTTCGTACCTGCGAAAGCCAGGATTGAAGGAAATTCAGTTGTCGTTTACAGCAGGGAAGTGAAAGAACCTGTTGATGTCAGGTTTGGGTTTACCAATACTGCCATGCCCAATTTGTTTTCTGCAGAAGGATTGCCGGTGAATTTGTTCAGGACGGATAAGTAGTGTTTAGTAAAAAGAGAATAGTGAATAGTGGAAAAGAGAAGCTAATTCCTATTCCACTATTCACTAATTGCTAATCACTACACTAAAATTGATTAATAAAACCTCGTAACACCCGGTACGGCAACCTTGTATTGTCCGTTGGCATCAGGTACCGATTGTGGCATGGTATTCCATGTGTATGCAGCCGGTTGCAGATTCAGTCCGCAATTCAGTGCCTTGTCCCATTCAACAACTTGTCCGCTGTAAGTGGCCATACGTCCAAGGATGGAAGTCATAGTGCTTTTTGCACCATTCTCTGCATCAGCAAATTTGTATTCACCTTTGGCGATGGCTTCGAACAGTTCAACATGTTCGTGCTGATAGGGTTCGTTCTCCGTTTTTTTGTCGAATTGGTAAAGTACAGTTCCTTTGTGGTCTCTGATATTGGCAGCACCACAGAAAATTTTGCCTTTTGTACCGACGAGCAATTCGTCCACTTTCGCTGAAGTTCTGGGAATGTGGCGACATTGGCTGTTGAGTATGGAACCATCAGCATAATGGAACTCTACAAAGTGGTGATCAAAGATTTCCCCATGGTCTTTTCCTTTACGCACTTCACGTCCGCCAAAGCCTTGGGCCTTTACAGGGTATGCACCTTTGAACCAGTTGATGACATCGATATTGTGGATGTGTTGTTCTGTGATATGATCGCCACAAAGCCAATTGAAGTAATACCAGTTTCTCATTTGGTATTCCATCTCAGTTTGGCCTGCCTGACGGGGTTTTACCCAAACGCCATCATTGTTCCACCAGGCTTGAGCTGAGGTGATATCACCAATCATATCCTTCCGCTTGTACAGTTCGCGGTATGAGTTTTGGTAGTGCCTTTGCAAGCCAACCACAACATTCAATTTCTTTTTCTTTGCCTCTTCAGCGGCAACCAGGACCCTCTTGATTCCTTCAGGATCTGTAGCTACAGGCTTCTCCATGAAGATATGCTTGTTCTGCTTTACGGCTTCTTCGAAGTGAATGGGCCTGAAGCCGGGAGGGGTAGTGAGGATCACCACATCAGCCAATGCAATGGCTTGCTTGTAGCCATCAAAGCCGGTGAATTTCCTTTCTTCAGGAACATCTATGGCTTTCAAGGCTTCTGCTCCGTCTTCACCGATTTCACTGGTGATGCTTTTGAGGCTTGAATCAAGCCTGTCGCGAAAGGCATCTGCCATGGCAACCAGCTTTACATTTTGCTTGCTCCTCAGGGCCTGTGTTGCAGCACCGGTACCGCGACCGCCACATCCGATCAGGGCAACTTTAATGACATCGCTTGCACCTGAATGAAAATTGGTTGCACTGGAGATCAATGGGGCGGCAAGGACTCCTCCAGAAATGAGCCCTGTTTGTTTCACAAAATCCCGGCGGCTATTGCCGGATGATGGCTTTTTGTTTTGCATCGTTGTTGTTTTATGAGGTTTAATTTCCGAGATACAATTTATAGAATTTTTCGGCATCTTCCGCACTGGGTTGATCAACAGGCTTTACAATCCTGAAACCAGCCATCATGCCATCGGTCAACCACCACCTACTTTTGGGTATTTGCGGATCACGTTGGTTCCAGTTGGCTACAGAGTGCGCCCTGCTGAACACCTTCAACTTACCGGCATCATCCTGATATGATCCCCCTCTCAAACTCCGGGGATATCTGGAAACCGGCGGATTGACTGGATTTTGCTGATTATCAGTAAGCTTTTGATAGTAAGTCGGATCATATTGGTCCATGGTCCATTCCACTATATTTCCCAGCATATCATATAGGCCCCAGGGGTTGGGTTTTTTTAGTCCCACCTTATGGTATTTCTCCCCACTATTGGCTTTGAACCAGGCATATTGCCCCAATAAAGCCACATCATTCCCAAAAAAGTAATTTGATTTGCTGCCAGCCCTGCAGGCATACTCCCATTCAGCCTCTGATGGCAAACGGAAGAAGATGCCGGTTTTTTGGTACAGCCAACGGCAAAACATCATGGCAGCATCCACGCTCATGCTGTTGACGGGGAAACCGCCATCTTTACCCATATTCCAACTCAGGTCAATGTATTGGGGGGTGGGTCTGGTTACGGCATCCACTTTGGAGCCCTGTGATGTGCTGTCGTCTTTGAAGAAAATATCGAACTGGTCATGTGTTATTTCAAAGGCACCCATCCAGAAATCGGAAACGGCAATTTGCTTCGCCGGTTTTTCATCAGCATTCGCTGACGCATTATTACCCAGCTGGAAGCTGCCACCCTTGATGGATACCATCCTTATTTTTTGGTTGGAACCTGGTATGGCAAGGTCTTCCGTGATGATCTTGGGCGATTGGGCGAAGAGATTAATGGATAAAATGCAGAGCAAAACGGGGCAGCAGACAACAATTTTTTTCAAAGCTGATGATTTGATGCAATTTTAAGTAAATTGTAGTTAGCATTAACCTTTCAACCAACACAATTTATTGCCATATGGAACGTAGAGGATTTCTCAAAAGTACATCACTGGCCGGAGCAGCCATGATACCTGGTATTGCATCACTTGCTGCAGGCCGTCAGCAACCCGCAGAAAAAACTTTCAACTTGAATTACGCCTTTCATGACGGCATGTTTGCTGCTCATGCAGGTAGCAACTTCATTGACCAAATCAAATGGGCCCATGACCAGGGGTTCAGGGGTATTGAAGATAATGGCATGATGGGCAGAACGCCTGAGATGCAAGCCAAAATCGGTGATACCTTACAGCAGTTGGGTATGACGATGGGGGTTTTTGTTGTCACTACCGACAGCTGGCACTGGAAGCTGAGTCTTGCTACCGGCAAACAGGAATTCAAAGATGTTATCGTGCGCGACTGCAAAACAGCTGTGGAAGTGGCTAAACGTTGTCATGCCAAACATGTAACGGTTGTGCCTGGAAATTTCGACAGGTCGCTGCCGATGGATATCCAAACAGCCAATGTAATTGATGCCTTGCGCAGGGGTTCGGAAGTGCTTGAAAAACATGGAATGGTGATGGTACTTGAGCCCTTGAGTGACAATCCGGATCTGTTCCTGAGGTATTCCACACAAACGTACATGATCTGCAAAGCGGTCAACAGCACTGCTTGTAAAATACTGTTCGACATGTACCACATGCAGCGCAATGAGGGAAATATCATCGCCAACATAGACCGTACCTGGGAAGAGATCGGTTATTTCCAAATTGGAGATAATCCTGGTCGCAAAGAACCCACAACAGGGGAGATGAATTACAAAAACATTTTCAAACACATCTACAACAAAGGATACAGGGGTATCATGGGTATGGAGCATGGCAATTCGATTAAGGGAACTGCCGGTGAACTTGCCTTGATTAAAGCATATCGTGAATCTGATGCTTTCCTCTAGTAGAATTGGGTGAACCAACCCACGCCATTCTTGTTTATAGGGTATGAAGCAATTGCAGATATTATTGGTTTTCCTGGTAACAGGGATAATGGTGCAGGCTCAATCTGCAGATCAAATGGTAGCCCGTTTGCGGGCCAAACTCTTGTCTGTTAAGGATTATGAGGCCAGAGGGCAACTCAAAACGGATGTGGCCTTTCTCAAGATCCCGGTATCTGCAGTGCGCATTTTATACCGGTACCCTGACCAATTCAGCATCAAAAAGGATGGGGGCATATCCGTATTGCCAAAAGGCGGCATACGCGTGAATATGAATTCCCTGCTGGCTGATGGAAGCTATACTGCCTTGGATGCAGGGCGGATCAGTTGGAAAGGTGCTGATCTGATGATCCTCAAATTATTGCCAATGGATGATGCAGGTGATATTGTTTTGTCAACACTGTATGTAGACGACAAACAAATGGTTATCAGACGTTCTGTGACTACCACCAAGGAGAATGGAACATATGAAATGGAGATGGACTACGGCAAATATGCCCAATGGGGATTGCCGGACAAGGCCGTGATGATTTTCAGTACAAAAGATTATAAGTTGCCCAAAGGAATCACCTTTGAATATGATGCAGGGGTTGGAAACAAACCAAAGAATCCCAAGCCATTGAGTAAGAAGGGGAGAATTGAGATCAATTATTCCAGTTACGCCATTAATAAGGGACTAACCAAAGAAAATTTTTCGGCAAAGTAATTGGCTGGATTTAATCAAAATCTGAATCCCAGTGAGATTCCTGTCCGGATACCTGCCCAAGGGCCTTTGAGTTCCAGCTTGGATTGGGTTGCATCAACAAAGACCGTCTCTTCTGTAAAGGGTAAGTTGATATCCTGGAGCGATGTACGCAAATCCGCTTGCTCAGAAATCGTCAGCGGAATGGTTGAAGTACTGTAAAGTCCACCCTTTGATTTTCCAATATGGGGCCCCAATATTTGCCAATCCAGGCAAAAATGTTTTCCCAGCACCCATTGTGCTCCCATGAGCAATCCCCATGTCTGGCCATGCAAATCACCATTCATGTTCATCGTACCCTGATCTCCATTGTCTTTGGCATATTCTATTCCGAGTCCCTTTGCCTTGAAATTGGCTTGTTTATAGAATGGGGCCAAGTAAAATCCTTGTCCAAATCCCTTTTTGCCGGTATAGAACCTGATTTCCGGGGTAAAGGATGCTGATGAGAAAATCAGTTTATCAAGCGACTCCCTGATGGTTGGATCCGTGCCGGGAATCAATTTGCGGAAGGGCATTTTGCCCTGTGGCAGCGCCCTGTATCCAAAGGCTATTCCAATGCGTTTGGAGAATGCCCATTCGTATTGGCCGTTGAGGGATAAGCCGGTCAGGTTGACCTTGAAAAAATGACGTTTTGCTTTTGGCGTGATTTGAGGTGTTTCTGTTTGTGCGCTTGCAGTCAAGGCACAGGCAATAAAACATGCCAACACCATGCATTTGGTGTGTTGTTTCATGAAAGTCAGCTATTGGTTATCAGGATATAAAGAATAGATTAGTCTTCGATTTTTTCATCCACAGCGTTCGCCACAACATGGGCAGACATTTTTCTGAGCGGATTTTTTCTCATTTCAGCATAGCCCATACGGGTATCAAAAATATCGATGGCAGCAAATATAGCAGCCCTGAAAGAGGATTCATCTGCCAGGTTCTTGCCGGCAATATCAAAGGCGGTGCCATGATCGGGGGATGTGCGGATGACAGACAAGCCTGCTGTGAAGTTGGTGCCTTCACCCAAGGCCAGTGATTTGAAAGGAATCAAACCCTGATCATGATACATGGCGAGGATGCCGTCGAATTTTTCATGGCTTCCCCGGGCAAAAAAAGCATCAGCACTGTAGGGCCCCATGATGATACAGTCATTCTTTTTGGCATCAGCAACAGCAGGTCTGATGATTTCCTTTTCTTCCTTTCCAACCAGCCCTTCGTCACCTGCATGCGGATTGAGACCGAGTACAGCAATGGTTGGTCTTTCAATGCCAAAATCTTTTCTAAGACTGTTTTTGAGCAGGTTGATTTTTTTGATGATCTGTTCCTTGCTGATGTGTTTGGCCACTTCGCCAATGGCAATATGTTCTGTAAGCAGGGCCACCCGCATATTATCTGCAATCATCAGCATCAGCACCTCATCAGCTTTGAATTCCTGTTTCAAGTAGGGCGTATGACCTGTGAAATTGAATTCATTGCTCTGCATGGTGAATTTGTGCAACGGGCAGGTTACCAAAGCATCAATGGTTTTCTCCTTCAAGGCAGCCACAGCAGCTTGAAGGGATTTGACACCATAGGAGCCGCCGGTGTTTGACATCTCGCCAGGAACGATTTCAACATCCTCTTCCCAAACGGTAAAAATATTCAGTTGTTTGGGATTGATTTTGGTGAGGTCCTTGGTGCTGGTATAATTGATGGCAATATCAGCCATCAGTTTCCTGTAGAAATTCAGCACTTTGTTGTTGGCAAAAACCACTGGTGTGCAAAACTCAGTTATCCGGCTATCTGAAAATGTTTTCAAAATCAATTCTATGCCGATCCCGTTCAGGTCGCCTACAGAAATTCCAATAACAGGTCTTTTTTGTACACTCATTGCTCCACTTTCGAATGAATTGTAAAGGTACAATGAAAACGGGGATCTTTGTCTTAATTTTAGCCCCATGTATACCCTTAAAAAGTCGTTGGGACAACATTTTCTCAAAGATGAGACTGTCTGCAAGCAAATTGTGCACGCCCTTGGAGAATGTGCATTCAGCCGATTGCTCGAAGTAGGGCCAGGCGGGGGTGCCCTTACCAAATACCTGATAACCCTGAAGGATGTTGACCTGAAGCTGGTGGAGTTGGATACTGAAAAGGTAGCCTATATCTTGAAAATCTATCCCGTACTCGGTGGAAAGATTATTGAAGGGAGCATCTTAGAGGTGCCGGTACCATTTGCAGAAAACTTTACACTGATCGGCAATTTCCCCTACAATATTTCCACGCAAATTGTTTTCAGGGTGTTGGAATGGCGGGAGCAAATCGATTGCATGATCGGTATGTTCCAAAAAGAGGTGGCAGAGCGGATATGTGCCGGCCCCGGTACACGCGATTATGGGATATTGAGTGTCCTTTCCCAGGCATATTTTCACACCACTTATCTTTTTGATGTGGATGAGGACGCCTTCAACCCGCCACCCAAGGTGAAAAGTGGTGTGATTCGCTTTGTAAAAGCCAATAATCCGCACGGAATTCTCAACCATCGCAAATTTGCTTCTTTGGTCAAGGCCGCATTCGGTCAGCGTCGTAAGCAACTGAGAAATCCGTTGAAACCTTATTTTGACCCGGAAATATTAAAGGAAGACATCTTTACCAAGCGGGCAGAACACCTGTCTGTTGCAGATTTTGTTGGATTGTTAAACAGGATGAAATGAAGCCACGTGCAATCATAACGGCCATGACACACCCCATGCTCAAGGCTGGTCTCGAAGCCAGGGGATATGCAGTGGATGTGCATGAGCAGATCAGCTATGCTGCTCTCACAGAGATAGCAGGAGATTATCAGGGGATGGTTGTTTCCACCCGACTCAATATTGATGCGGCCCTGTTGTCCAAAGCAAAATCCCTGCAATGGATTGGTAGGCTTGGAAGCGGCATGGAAATCATTGATGTTGGTTATGCAACATCCCAAAACATTCATTGCATCAGCAGCCCCGAAGGCAATTGTGGTCCGGTTGGAGAACATTGCCTGGGTATGTTGCTGTCTCTGATGCATCACATTACCCGATCGGCTGTTGAGGTGGCTGCGGGCAAATGGATTAGAGAGCCGAACCGGGGTATTGAACTCCGTGGTAAAACGGTTGGAATCATTGGCTTTGGGCATACTGGCTCATCTTTTGGTGTCTTGCTTGCGCCCTTTGGTGTGCGGGTTTTGGCAGTGGACAAGTACAAGAAAAATTTTGCTTCGGGTCATGTCCAGGAGGCCAGTTTGCAGCAAGTGATGAGGGAAGCAGATGTCATCAGTTTCCACCTGCCCTTTGATGCTGAAACCAGGTATTATGCTGATGACCGATTTTTTGAAGCTCTTGAAAAAAAACCGTTTTTGTTGAATGCCAGCAGGGGAGGGGTTGTGGACCAGCAAGCGTTGATTCGGGCGTTGGATGCCGGTAAAATTGCAGCAGTGGCATTGGATGTGCTTGAAAATGAAGAACTTATCACTTATTCTCAGGAAGAAAAAGCTATTTTCGACAACCTTGTTGCCCGAAAAAATGTGTTGATTACTCCCCATATTGCAGGATACAGTAAGGAGTCGCTTTACCGCATGCCGGAAGTCATTCTGCAAAAGCTGGATGCACTCCATCAAAGGGATTTGTAAATTTTATTTACCTTTGCAAAGCAGCAACGCCTTGGTATTCTCTGGGGCGTTGCTATTTTTTTCGAATACATCAACTGTTGTATCTATGAGCATCATGTATGTAACCAAGGAAACACTTGAACAAATGAGGGCTGAATTGCAGCACCTCAAAACCGTTGAAAGGCCTGCCGCATCAAGGGCTATCGCTGAAGCCAGGGAGAAAGGGGATCTGAAGGAAAACGCAGAATACGATGCCGCAAAAGAAGCTCAGGGATTACTCGAAGCCAGAATCAGCCGAATGGAATCAGAGTTGGCCACTGCAAGGATATTGGATGCCGCAACCATCGATACCAGTAAGGTATCCATACTCACCAAAGTGACCATCCAGAACAAGGCCACCAAAAAATCAATGACCTACCAGATCGTATCCGAGAAGGAGGCTGACCTCAAACTGCAGAAAATTTCTGTAACATCCCCAATCGGAAAAGGTTTGTTGGGTAAAAAAGTTGGGGAGGAAGCTGAAATTCAAGCCCCCAATGGAAAGGTTGTCTTCATCATTGAACAGATTTCCATCTGATATTATGGCATCAATCTTTTCGAAAATCATTGCTGGAGAAATCCCTTCCTACAAAATTGCTGAGAACGATCTTTTCTATGCTTTTTTGGATGTTTTCCCTTTGGTGCATGGTCATACCCTGGTGGTACCCAAAAGGGAGGTGGATTATATTTTTGACTTGAACGAAGCCGAGCTGTCTGGTATCCTTGCCTTTTCACAACCGATAGCTAAAGCCATTGAATCAGCCTTTCCTTGTGAACGTTGTGGGATTGCCGTGGTAGGACTTGAAGTACCTCATGCCCATGTGCACCTGGTGCCTATCAATCATGCTGATGACCTCAATTTTACTCGCACCAAGCTGAAACTAAGCCCTACAGAATTGCTTGAGGCCCAGACGCTGATTCTCTCAAAACTGGATTCACATGCAAGCCAATAAATCCCGCATCGATACCATTATCTCCAGTGTGCTCATTGGGCTGGCTGCAGCATTTGGACTGATGGACCTGATTTATACCTTTACAGGGGCTTATGCCAGCTATGGTTTACTTTATCCAGCAGCACATGGATTCTTGAATATTCTCCTTTTTTTGGCCATATCCTTCATTTGGGCGAAGGAAAAATGGGCTTCTTACTTGTTATTGGGCATTGCCCTATTGCACTTGGGTGTTGACATCTTGGTAGGCAGACCCATTGTCATTCAGTGGGTATTGTTGATTCCGGCTGTTTACTTTCTGTTCCGTTTGCGAAAATGAGGCAATCATGTTGGGTACCTTGATTTCAACCGGAGATGCGACCTGGGTTGTCTTTGATGAAATCGGCCCAACCTGTTGACTTTTTTCTCGCAGCTTTCTTTGAAGAGCCGGCTTCAACAGGGATGGCATTGGCACTGAAATGGTGGCAAACAGCCACAGCCAATGCGTCTGATGCGTCAAAATAGGTTATCGTCTGTTTTAAGGACATGATGCTGTTGAGCATCTTCCATATTTGTTCCTTCGTGGCATTACCGTTTCCGGTGATGGACTGCTTCACTTTTTTAGGTGAATATTCTGCAACAGGCAATTTGTTGGAAATGGCGACCGCAATGGCAACACCCTGTGCCCTACCCAACTTGAGCATACTCTGCACGTTTTTGCCAAAGAAAGGTGCTTCAATGGCCACTTCATGCGGTTTGTAGCGCTTGATCAGATCTTGGATGACGTCATTGATGATGCCCAGCCGCTCAAACATGTCCTTTTTTCCATTCAGTTTGATCACATCCATGTCGAGCATCCGGATTTTACTACCGTCAATGGCAATGATGCCGTAACCCATAATCACCGTACCGGGATCGATTCCCAAAATAATCTTACTCTGCTGTTTCAAGTCGGGGTATTTTTGGTGCAAAGTGCAGCCATTGAACAAAAGTATCAAAATAATCATCAACTGGCTTCTCGGACCTTTGTTGTTCGTGGTGTTGACATGGAGTATAGTCAAACAGGTCAGTACTATAGCTGATTGGAGAAACCAACTTTTGTCCATTGCTCAATTGGTAAAGCAGCAGGGTGTTGATTTGGTGGTGTTAGCCATTGTTCTGATGTTGCTTCAGTGGGCTATTGAAGCGGTGAAGTGGCGGGAATTGTTTGCAGGCATCTATAGGATTAAATGGTTGGATGCATTCTTCGCCGTTTTCAGCGGGTTAGCCATTTCCCTGCTAACCCCCAATCGTACTGGCGAATTTGCAGGTAGAATCATGTATTTGTCTGCAGATCATCGGTTGCAGGGCACGGCTAATACGGTTGTCAGCAACCTGGCGCAACTTGTTGTTACGTTGTGTGCCGGATCTTTGGCATTGCTGTTTCAAGATGGTTTGGTAGATGCAAGTTTGGAGCCTTTCGGACTTGCCGCGGTAATCAGGATACTGGATTGGGGGGCTCCCTGTATGGCCATTGTTGCATTGGTCATCTATTTCAAGGGAACCACTGTTTTGGGGAAGCTTTGGAAAATCAGCTTCCTGGGCCGTTTCCGCAATCAAATAAGTGCCATTGATTCCCTCTCTTTTCACACATTATTTCGCGTGCTTTTGTGGTCACTCTTGCGCTACCTGATTTTCATTGTACAATACTGGGTGCTGTTGATGATAACGAATCAGGATATCTCCTTTGCAGATCTGAGCATCCTGCTGGCCATCATGTTTCTTTGGCTCGCCATCATACCCACTTTTTCCCTTGCAGAATTGGGTTTGCGTTGGCAGTTTGCCATTTGGTTGTTTGCCCCTTTGGCGGCAGACAAGCTGGGCATCTTGTTTGCCGTCACAGCGGTCTGGTTTATCAATTTCGTCTTGGCTGCAGCATTCGGAACCATCGCTGTCTCTTTTTACAAGCCTTTTGCAACCCCTGCAAAATAGATGAATTAATATATCGTTAATATAACTTGCAGCTGTTGAACAATCTTGCTGTTGTTTTGGTTTTAATTTTGCAATATGTCCCATATCAAACGCTTTTTCCTCTGTGTGTTTTTTGTGTTGAGCCTGATCAGGCTTAGTGCTGGAGATGATTTTTGTGGCATCAGTAATTTTTCCTTTGGTAATGGTGAAGTGATTACTTTCAAGGTATTCTACAATGTTATCGGTCTCTATGTGGATGCCGGTACCGCTTCATTTACCATCAGCAACAGCAAAGTGAATGGCCGTCCTGCTTACCATGTAGTGGGGTTGGGTAATTCCAATCCTTCATACGACTGGATTTTTAGGGTGAGGGATAGGTACGAGACGTATATTGACACGGCTACGCTCAAGCCCATGCGATTTGTCAGACATGTGGAAGAGGGTGGTTTCAGGAAGGATGAACTCGTAAATTTTGATCACGCCAACAGAAAAGCCACATCAACGAAGGGAACCTATGTCATCAATGAATGCATGCAGGATGTGTTGAGTTCCATCTATTATGCCCGGAATATTGATTTCAACAAGTATAAAATTGGTGATAAAATCAATTTCAGCATGTTCCTCGATGATGAGGTGCATAACATCTATATCCGCTACATGGGCAAGGAAACAATCAAAACCCGATATGGCAAATTCAGGGCCATCAAGTTCAAACCGATGCTCATCAAAGGAACCATTTTTGAAGGTGGGGAGTTGATGACCGTATGGGTTTCTGATGATGGCAACCATGTCCCCCTGCGCATAGAAAGTCCCATTACAGTAGGTAGTGTCAAGGTGGACATGATGGGGTATAGAAACCTACGCTATTCTTTGCGCTCCATGATCAGCTTCAAATGATTCCAGCCCGCACCGGATCAATAGATTCTCCTTTTCGAAATCCTTTTTCCGTTTTCACTGCACGGCAACAGATGCAAGAAGGGTCATGTTCAAAAAACAGGAGATATCCTTTTTGCGCAGCCTCTTCCAGGAATGCTTCCTTTTCCTGAAGTGTTGTCATGGGAAACATATCATAGGCCGCCACATAGGCCAGCGGAATGTGCATGGATGAAGGAATCAGGTCGGCAACATAAACGAGTTTGCTGCCATGCCAATTGATCATGGGGATCATCATGGATGCTGTATGTCCATACGTGAACATGATTTCAGTATTTTCAGAAAACCTTGTCCGTTCTCCCATTTTTTCAGGAACGAATTGTAATTGTCCGGCTGTTTGCAACGGCAGGATATTTTCCTTCAGGAAAGAGGCCTTTTCCCTTGCATTGGGCATTGTGGCGGCGTTCCAGTGTG
>JBDLUN010000149.1:0-3018 GCA_039805245.1 Bacteroidota bacterium | reverse complement strand
TCTGTTGCAGGAAAAAGACCAGGTTGCTGCGCAATGCATCCGCATTGATATGATCGTAGCGGGACAATTTTTCCCGCATATTTTCCACAGTTACTTTTTGTTCACCGGGAATGCCGAACATCACCACTCCAGCGAGTTGATCCAACTGTTCTTGGGAATAGGTGGCATGCCTGGCTGCTGCACCAGAGACGATATGCTCAGGATAAGAAGCTGCAGCATTTTTTCTTTGCAGGATATAGATGTCAAATACTGCCAAATCAATCCAGTTGAAATAAAGCGCCTTGGAGCCGTCTGGCATAAGATAATCCAGCTGGGTTCTTGTCCAATCGTTGACTGGCATGAAGTTATAGGTGATTACCCGCAAGCCGGCTTTCGCAAGGTTGCGGAGACTTTCCTTGTATTTTTCAATCCAACCCATGTAATCTCCTGTCCTGGTTTTGATCTCTTCATGGATGGTGACACTTTCCACCACATCCCAAGTGAGTTCGTAAGATTCAATCAGGGTTTTCCTGGTCATGATCTCTTCATAGGTCCATACATCCCCGTGAGGTACATGATGTAATGCTGTAACAATGCCTTCTGCACCGGTTTGTCTGATGTCTTGCAGCGATACGGGATCATTAGGGCCGAACCAACGCCATGTTTGTCTGAGTGCTTTCATGTTATTGTGGTATTAATTCTACTTTTTCGATATTTTTTTTGAGCATTTCTTTTTTCCGGATAAAGATGCTGCTGTCGGTTTCTTTGGAGATGACACCAGTTGCGATGATTCTGCCATCTTTTCCAATTACATTCAGCTCCAACCCTTTGCTGATGAAATATTGATAGGCTGATTTTTCAAAAGTATTGATGGCCGCAGGTGGGGTTGATTTGCCTGTTTTGGTGGTGATCAGAACAACGCCTCCAAATCCCCGGGATCCATAGGCTGCTGCCGAGGCCGCATCTTTCAATACGGTAATGTCTGCTACATCAAGGGCATTGATCATGCTGACATCACCTTCGTAAATGGCCTTGTCGAGTACAAAGGTGGCAGGGATTTTTCCTTTCATATTCCTTGCATCCCTGATATACACTTTAGGTTGGTCTTTGAGGCTTGTTCCTGTTGCAATTTCAATTCCAGGAATGGTTCTCAACAAATCGAAGATGTTTCTGGCCGCTCCGGAGCTGATATCCTGAGTTGTTTGTGCTCCAGTTTGAAGTTGAATGATCAACAAGCTAGCGAGTATGGCACAGTACCGGATCATTGTTTTTTATCTGCCATTTCCTTGGCACTGGTTGTAGTGTAGTATTTGGCAATCATGTTGGGCACTTCCCAAGCGGGCATATTGTTGTTTTGCAGAAAACCCAGGTATTTTTTGGTGACCTGTGCAAAGTGGGCTTCATGTCCGTCATTGTATTTTTCAGGAACAGCAATCATCCAACCATTAGCCTGTTTGACCAGACTGATGCCTGGGAAGTCTTTGCTGACATTGGCCAATGCAGTTTGCAGCTTTTGTTCAAAACCGGCATCTCCATTTCTGGCTTCAATGAATAGGGTTGGTTTGAAGTTTTCGGTTTTGCCTTGTCTGATGATTAGAGAGGCATTACTTCCCCTCATCAAGGAATAGTGTGTATCTCCTGTTCCTTCTGGCGCTTTATAGTTCCAAATCACTGAAACTTTGGCATGAACGCCATTGATGGAATAGGTGAATTCACCATTGCAATTGACCTGGATATTGCCGGAGGCATCACTAATTGCTTTGAGGTAGTCGGGTACCGGTTCTTTGGTTACCGTAGTAAAGTCGGTTGCAGATACAGGTGTAGCCCAGCTTTTCGCATTCAGGATTTTGATATTTTTCTTGTAGTCGATGATCTGCTCAGGGAAACACTCCCATTGGATCAGGTCTACCAGGTGGGTGGTGACATCCACGATGCCGGCTCCCTGCTGGCTGGCATCAAAAAACCAAGATGGTCTTGTCAGCACACTGCCCGAAACATATTTATAAAAATGATGGACACTGATTTTAGTAACGGAGGGGTCTTCAGGTGTTCCTTTTTCCAGGGTGCCAAATAGCTCAGGTTGCATTGAAAAGGCCCTTTGCAGCATGGTCGTTATCTCATACCGTTCAGTCATGATATCGTACAAGAGTACTTTTTTCTTGCTGGCCGTGGCAAATGCTTTTTTGAGCTGATCAAACCCTTTGGTGTCTATTGCCATGGGTTTGTCGGCAAAGACGTGAAATCCTTGCCCAACAGATTGGGCAATATAATCTGTCTTGAGCCTGTTGTTGCCTGCAAGCACAACCACATTGCCTTTTTTTTCCGCAATCATCCGTTGGAAAAAATCTTTTCCGGTGTACACCTGTTCATTCCAAGAGGTTGGTTCGGCACTGCGGCTGTTGTATCCAGCTATCCTCTCCATGTGCAACTTCAGGTCCCTGCTTTCTTCCGCATAGACATGCACGGTGGGGTCCACTTGCGGATACATGCTTTTTTGGATCAGGGCAGCATGGAAATGCCCTGGATCAAGTGTGATGAGTTTTACAGCTGGTTGTGCCATCCCAAATACCGGTAATGCCATCAGGGGGAGTATTGTCTTCAGTTTCATCAGTTCCTTCATTTTTTCAGTTCGTCGTTTCTATGCTGGGCTGTTGCCTTGTTGTAGTCAATGCCCTTTACTTGATCAGCCATGAATTGCAGGCCTTGCAACAGGTGATTCAGGTAAACGGGGTCACTGTAGGTTTCCTTGCTGTGCCCCAAAGTGCTGATCCAGGCATGTCCACCTTCGAAGCGGTTGTACCAAACTGCAGGATAATATTCCTGATACGTGCCGGCATTTTGCTTGATCAGGTCTTTTTGGGACTGGTCAAGCGTGCTGAATTGATGGGCCATCATGACTTGGGTAACAGGATACAATTCTTTTCCAAAATACAATTCATCTTCCCTTTCCCAAGTGATGGGTACACCTTTCATGGCCGGATGGGTGGGGTCTATATTCCTTACAGTGAATTTTTGGAATTTGGCATGCCAGGAAAAAGT
>JBDLUN010000148.1:0-8603 GCA_039805245.1 Bacteroidota bacterium | reverse complement strand
CTAGTAACAAGCATTCCAACCATGGTTTGCAAAACCTGCTTAAGGCAGGTTACGAATGAATACGTGGCTTAGTTCCATTCCAGGATTTTTTTGTACAGTTCTTCATAGGAGGGAACGATTTTGCCAATGGCAAATTGAGCAGCCTGTTGCTTGGCATTTTCCTTGAACCTCTCCAGGGTATGTGTGCTGCCTAGAATGAGTCGGGCATTGCGCGCCATATCTTCCACATCTCCAACCTCACTCAGGAAGCCGTTTTCTCCATGGATGATGATTTCCGGTAAACCACCTGTTCTGGTGGCGATCACCGGTGAGCCGGCAGCCATGGCCTCCAGGGCAGACAGACCGAAACTTTCATATTCTGACGGCAGCAAAAATAAATCGGCAATAGGATATATTTCCTCCATCTCCTGTTGTTTGCCTACAAATCTGGCATCATCGCAGATGCCCAGTTCCCGACATAACTCTTCAGCCATGGGGCGTTCCGGGCCATCACCTACGAGCAACAGTTTGGCCGGGATCTCCTGTCTGAGTTTGTTGAAGGTGTAGATGACATCAGCTATCCTCTTGATCTTCCTGAAATTGGATGCATGGAGGATGATTTTCTCACCATTAGGCGCAATCACCTTGCGGAATGCATCTATCGGAGGGCGTTGGAAACGCTGGATATCCACAAAGTTGTGGATGACGCTGATGTCTTTTTCTATTTTGAAATTGGCGTAGGTTTCAGCTTTGAGGTTATGGGAAACTGCGGTAATGGCATCACTCTGGTTGATGGAGAAAGCCACCACAGGTGCATAGGTCTTGTCTTTGCCCACCAGGGTGATATCTGTTCCGTGCAGGGTGGTTATAAAAGGAACACTGTGGCCTTCTGAAGCCAGGATCTGCTTGGCCATATATGCTGCAGAAGCGTGTGGTATGGCATAATGCACATGCAAGAGGTCTACCTGATTGTTTTTCACCACATCCACCATGGTACTGGCCAGTGCGGTTTCATAGGGAGGGAAGTCGAATAAAGGATAGGTGGGAACGCGCACCTCATGGTAAAAGATATTTGCGCTGAAACCGGAGAGTCTTACGGGTTGCTGATAGGTGATAAAGTGAATGCCATACCCTTTGTCAGCCAAAGCCTTCCCCAATTCGGTTGCCAAAACGCCACTGCCTCCGAAAGTCGGATAACAAACAATACCAATATTCATGCGCCGGTAAGTTTTTTTGTTTAACGAAATTACCGATAATAAGGTTCATTGGTGGAACGACTTGCATTGACATGAAAATTCAGTAGTTTTCCAAATATCAAAAGTTAACAACGATGAAGAAAGTTTTGTCTTTTTGGATATTGGGCATCTTTGTGGCCGGTAGCGCATCCGGACAGTTATCCGGAGATTCACTCATGATCAAAAAAATTTCGGATGAGATTTTCATGAATGGTCAGGCGTATAATAATCTGAGGTACTTGTGTAAAAAAGTGGGTCCGCGTCTTTCCGGTTCACCCGGTGCAGCCCTAGCAGTGGAACAGACTGCCAGGATGTTGAGAGAGGCTGGCGCAGATACTGTTTACCTGCAACCCTGTATGGTGCCGCGTTGGGTGAGGGGTGAAAAAGAAATTGGCAGGGCTAGCCTGACTGATGGTAAAACCATTCCACTCAATATTGTGGCGTTGGGCAATGCCGTTGGCACCCCAGCTGCCGGTATTGCTGCCGGCATTGTGGAAGTCCGCAGTTTTCAGGAACTTGATACCCTGGGTGCAGACAAGGTGAAAGGTAAAATAGTGTTTTACAATTACAGGATGGATCCTAGGCATATCAATACTTTCAGGGCTTACGGTGAAGCCGGAGTTTACCGGTCTCAAGGTCCTTCCCGGGCAGCAGCCATGGGAGCTGTTGGCGTGATCGTTCGCACTCTTTCTCCGGTATTGGACGACAATCCCCACACTGGAGCTACGCGGTATGACGAAGACAAGCCCAAAATCCCTGCGGTGGCCATCAGCACCAATGGGGCTGTTCAACTGAGCCAGTTGATTGGCAATGGCAAGGTCAAATCGGTCTTCCTCAAAACCAATTGCAAAATGTTGGAAGATGTTTTGTCTTACAATGTTGTGGGTGAAATCAGGGGTTCAGAAAAGCCTGAAGAGGTTATAACAGTAGGTGGTCACCTGGATAGTTGGGATCTTGCTGAGGGGGCACATGACGATGGTACAGGATGTATGCAGAGTATAGAAATCATCAGAGCATTCAAGGCATTGGGTATCAAGCCCAAGAGGTCTGTCAGGGCTGTGATGTTCATGAATGAAGAGAATGGCCTCAGGGGTGGAACGAAGTATGCTGAAATTGCCAAAACTGAAGCCAGGAAATTCATTATGGCTATGGAGAGTGATGCGGGTGGATTCACACCGCGTGGATTTGGGTTTTCTGCCAATCCTGTACAAAAGGCAAGGATATTATCCTGGCAGCCGCTTTTTAAAAATTACGGGGCACTCGAATTCAATGAAGGTGGTGGAGGTGCAGATATTGGGCCATTGCGTCCGCTGGGAACAGCATTAATTGGTTTGAATCCGGACTCTCAACGGTATATGGACTTGCATCATGCCCAAACGGATGTTTTTGAAGCTGTCAGTGAACGTGAGCTTAACCTTGGAACCGTGGTGATGGCAGCGATGGTTTATTTGGTCAGTGAGTACGGACTTTAACGCCCAATCATAAAGATGGCCGGTGATTTCGGAAGAATCGCCGGCTTTTTTTTCCATGCAGCAACTGTTTGGGTTTTTACCCATTCATCTACGGCAGTGAGGTGGAATGCTACACCAATTTTTGTAGCGGGTTGTAGCACTTGCAGCAGACTGTCGAACATCTGTTGATTCCTGTAGGGCGTTTCTATGAAAAGCTGTGTGCAGTTTTCATTAATAACAATTTTTTCCAATTCCCTGATTTTCTTTTCCCGCTCACCCTGTGTAATGGGGAGGTAACCATTGAACCTGAAGTGTTGACCGTTCAGTCCGCTAGCCATCAATGCCAACAGCAAGGAACTTGGTCCGCTCAAGGGTTTTACCGTCGCCCCAGCCTCATGTGCCAAAGCAACAAGATACTGCCCGGGGTCGGCAATACCAGGGCAACCTGATTCACTGACAATGCCTATTGTTTTGCCAGCCTGTATGGCTTCCTTGAATAGTGTTTCCTTTTCAGCTTCCAATTGTCCGATTTCATGCCAGGTTCTGTTATCGATGTCAAATGTTCTGTCGATTTTCCTGAAGGCCCTTCGGGCTGTTCTGAGGTCTTCAGCAAAGAACACTTCACAGTTGTTGATGGTTTCAGCTATATAGGCGGGAAGGGTATGAAAACCATCTTCCGATATGGCAATGGGGATGAGGTATACGGTGGCCATATTTATGGGTTGAACTGGTCGTCATCCATTTCATGCATGCTGATTGTAGCTGCGATGACTGCGTAGGCTGGTGCCAGCACCCATCCCACAATCAAAATCAAATGCAAGAGGTAGAATACTATGCCATTGCCAATGGCCAAACCTTTGTGTCGGCTGATGAAGTCAATGCTTTTTTGCTTATTCATGCCCATGCGTTCACAGGTATAATCCAGCATGGAAAAACCGTAGTAGTAACATTCAACAACGATGGCAAGGAGCGGTGTAATCCAGCCAACCACCGGAAACAGTGATAGGAAAAGGATTGTAATGATATAGATCAGCTGCCAGAAGGTATTTCTAACCGCCATTTCCATTCCACGCCAAAGGTCTTTAAGGAATTTCATGAATTGGAACGTGTAGGTTTCCCCGGCAATTACTGATGCAGTTTTTTCACTGAGGTAGGAAAATATGGGAGATCCGATGATCAACCAAATGTATTTGAAGAGTGAAAAATAGAGCAGCATGAGGATGAGCCAAAGCATGACACCACCGATGGTGAATAAAAATCCTATCCAGCTGTCTTGCAGTTTATTCAACCAGGCCTGCAAGCCAGTTTCGATGGTGAGCCAGTGGATGGCCGCATTCATGGATTTGGAGAAAAAATATATGCTTACTGCAAAAACAATCGCATAGATGATTCCTGGTATGATGATCCATTTCCAAAGCTTGTGTTTTTGGATGAATTCATGTGCCCTGAAATAGGATTGAATCGATATGACGAGTTCTTTCAGCAAAATGTTTTGTGTCAGTCGGCAAAATACACAAATGATTTATCTTCACCCAAATTGAATCGGTGGAAAAAAATTCAGTTTCCGGCTCCAGATCATATTGGGCTTTGATGGCAGGCCCTGCTTTGGCTTTGTTGGTTTGGTTCTTGAATCCGTTCGCATTGGACCCCGCAGCCAATAAAGTATTTGCCGTAGCCATTTGGATGATTTGTTGGTGGATCACAGAGGCTATCCCTATGCCGGCTGTGGCTTTGATGCCACTAGTGCTCTTTCCTCTGCTGGGTATCGCCAAAATCAGTGAAGCTGCAGCGCCCTATGCCAATGAAGTTGTTTTTCTTTTTATGGGTGGCTTTATGATTGGCTTGGGCATAGAGAAATGGAATCTTCATCGCAGAATAGCTTTGTCTATTGTCAGCCTCACTGGAACAGGAGGCAACCGGATTATTCTGGGATTCATCCTCTCCACCGGTTTCATCAGCATGTGGCTCAGCAACACGGCAACAACCATGATGATGTATCCCATTGGGGCCTCTGTGATATCGGTGGTGTTTGCCAAGCATACCGATAATCAGGGTGCGCGTAACTTCGCCTTGTGTATTATGCTTGCCATTGCCTATGCTTCGAATTTTGGGGGTATCGGCACCATCATTGGCACACCTCCCAATGTTGCTTATGTTTCCTTTATCAGCAAAAAGTTCGATTACGATATTCCCTTTTTCAGTTGGATGCTGGTTAGCTTGCCTGTGGCAGCACTCCTCCTGGTTTCATTGTATGCTGTGCTCATCCGTATGTTTCCCAACAGGTTGGTTGCCGATCAGGAGATGGGCATGCTGATCCGGGATGAGTTAAAGGCATTGGGCCCCATGTCTGTTCCGGAAAAACGCGTATTGCTGATTTTCACAGGCACAGCCCTATTGTGGATTGGCCGTGACCTGATCAACAAAACGGGTTTGATCAGATTGGACGATAACATGATTGCCGTTTTCGGTGCCCTGATGATGTTCATTGTTCCTGCGGGCAATCCTGATGCCAGGCACCTGCGGATTCTGACCTGGAATGACACTTCCAAAATGGCTTGGGGTATTCTGTTGCTCTTTGGTGGGGGTATTACACTGGCTGCGGCATTGGAGAAGGCCGGACTGATTGCTATGCTGGGCAATTGGCTGGCGGGATTTTCAGGAAGCAGCATACTCCTCCTGATCATCGTGATCGCCACCTTATCCATCTTTATCAGTGAGGTGATGAGCAATGTGGCCCAGGTCATCGTTTTTGCACCCGTTGTTACAGGTATTGCTGAAGCCATCGGTGTGGACGCGCTGGCCTTGGGACTTCCGATGACCTTGGCGGCGAGTTGTGCTTCCATGATGCCTATGGGAACGCCACCCAATGCCATTGTCTTTTCGAGTGGCCATATCAAGCTAAAGGACATGATCAAAGCGGGTCTCGTCATGAACTTGATCAGTATCCTTTTGATTGTTTTGTCCGCTTATTTCATCCTGCCAGTGGTGATGAAGCTTGCCCATTGATTGGATTAAAATTTGGGGCAGTTGATTTTTTTGTTGAGGGGGTCCTTTCCTCCGCCCGAATAAATCAGGGATATTTCAGATCCCCCTCTGGCATAGCTGGCCCGAGAGAGTCCTGATGTATTGATGTCGTGAGAAAAGCCGATTCTCAGTTGATTCAATTCCACCCCGATATAAGGAATAACAGCATCCCCAAACCTTACCCAAAGCCCTGCGTAGGCCTCAATCGTTTTTTCAGTATATCCGTTCATGGCTGCTGAAATGGCGCCCCCCACCAGTGTTTCGCTGGATGCACCCTGAACCTGGTGCATCATGCTGAAATGAATATTGCTGTAAGCCCCCCAAGGCATATACGCTCCGCCATGCAAGGTAGTTCTGGGATTCAGGAGATAGTTGCCTGTATTGAAACTTTCAGCCGGTCTGTTCAGGTGATATACGGATGCCCCCACATAAAAGCTGTTGTTTCCGTTGGTGCTCATGGCATACATGAATCCGGCATTCAGATCAACATAATTGATTGCAAAGGGATTGCCAGCAAAGGTTTCACGGGTTAGGCCTGTAAAACCAAAAGCAGTCAGTTCGTCTTCCAAGTCTGCATTGGCAGGGTTCAGGCGTTTGCTTGCATAGCTTCCCTGAAAACCAACGGTTACTTGATGGAATCCGTTTTCATCGAGCGATTTGGTATAGGCTGTACTTAGGCTGTAATAACTGTTGTTGAGAACGCCATTACCAGTTTTGTCGTTGATAGCCATTACCCCCACTCCCCAGGTGTCCATTTCGGGAATCTTGTTTTTCAAAATGGGGAAATCAAGTGCAGCCGCACCGGAAGTGAAAGCATTGTTGATGAGCGGCCATTGTTTTTTGAAATTGGCAGAGAGTCGGTAGCCGCCGTCAAACTTACCTGCAAATGCCGGATTGAGGGCAAGTGGGGAGACAAAAAACTGGGAAAAATGGGTATCCTGTGCCCTTATTTCATTGGCCAACAGCAGGAGGGTAAGGATTGTTATGAATTTTTTTTGTGCCGGCATAGGCAGCAATCGGGTATGGGGTTATGACTGTTTCTTTTCTCCAAAGCAGAGGTCGCCGGCATCACCCAAACCGGGTACAATGTACCCTTTGGCAGTGAGTTCTTCATCAATGGCGCCACACCAGATTTGGGCCTGGGGTTCATGCCTCCTGATCAGCTCAATGCCTTCAGTACTGGCAATAACTGCCGCAATATGAAGGCTGGCCATATTGCCTTCCCTTTTGAGGAATTCAATGGTTTTGACAAGCGAGGCTCCGGATGCCAACATGGGGTCGCACAGGATGACCACTCTGTCTTCCAGCGGGGGACAGGCCATGTAGTTCAGGCTGATTTCAAAGCTGCCATCCCGATGGTGTTTTCTGTATGCGGCGATGAAGGCATTATCTGCTTTGTCGAAATAATTCAGCATACCCTGGTGCAGGGGACTTCCCGCCCTGAGTATAGTGGCCAGAACGGGTTGGTCTTTGAGCACCATCGACTTGGCAATCCCCAATGGGGTGGTAGTGTCTTTGGTAATCCAAGGCAGGGTTTTGCTGATTTCATAGGCCATCACTTCTCCAATCCGCTCAATGTTTCTCCTGAACCGCATCCTGTCTGCCTGAATGTCAATATCCCTGAGTTCACTGATCCAGTTGCTGAGGAGGGAATGTTGGGAACTTAAGTTTTTGACCATACAAAGTTTTAATTTCGGGGTGCATTACAAATCTAATCATATTCCATGGTATATCGCGTGATAGGACTCATGAGCGGAAGTTCGCTGGACGGGCTTGATATTGCTTTTGTAGAACTTGAAGAAATAGGGGGGAAGTGGACCTACTCCATCATTGGTGCTGATTGCATCCCCTATTCGGAGGAATGGCGTCACAAGCTGCAGAACGCACCATCCTTGTCTGCAGCGGTATTTGTGGAGCTGGATGCAGCCTACGGTCACCTGACTGCTGATTTGGTGAACCGCTTCATTGCCGACAATAAAATTGAATACAAAGTAGCTTTGGTGGTTTCACACGGCCACACGGTGTTTCATGTGCCTGGTTCTTATTCCATTCAGATGGGGGATGGGGCAGCAATTGCCGCCATAACAGGTTTGCCCGTGGTTTCTCATTTGCGGAGTATGGATGTGGCGTTGGGTGGGCAAGGTGCTCCCATCGTGCCGATGGGTGAAAAACTCCTGTTTCCTGAATACCGTTTTTTCCTGAATATTGGCGGTATTGCCAACATCTCCTTCAATGGAGATGCCGGGTACAATGCATTTGATGTATGTGCAGCCAACAGGGTACTGAATATGCTGGTTAATCCGGTAGGATTGGATTTTGACCACAATGGCCATCTGGCTGCTACGGGACGGATCAATGAACCCTTACTTGAAAAATTGAATGCACTGGATTATTATAATCAACCCTTTCCTAAATCCCTTGCCAATGAGTTTGGTACAGGGATTGTTTTTCCCATGATAGCATCAGCAGGACTCTCTCCAGAAGACTCACTTGCCACCTATGTGGAACATATTGCGTTTCAGGTGTCTGCCTCTGTTTCTGCCATTATGGAACACCAGTCACTCGCCATCACTGGTGAAAGCCTGCTGGTTACTGGTGGGGGAGCGTTGAATAGCTACCTGGTGTCAAGGATAAGGCAGCATCTTGCCGTTTTGGGTATTGAAGTTGTTCTGCCTGATGAGGTTACAATTATGTACAAGGAAGCCCTCATCATGGCCTTGTTGGGTGTATTGCGTTGGAGGGAAGAGGATACTGTCATGGCTTCGGTAACAGGGGCTTCAAGATCCAGCATCGGAGGTGCACTCTGGATGGGAGCCCATTGACAATATAAAAAGGCCGGATCAGCGATCCGGCCTTTTTATGATTAGGATTTGTATCCCCATTTCTTCATGATTTCAATATCCTCTTTCATGCA
>JBDLUN010000147.1:0-11303 GCA_039805245.1 Bacteroidota bacterium | reverse complement strand
AGTCCTCTGAATATCCAGTCGCGGTTGAATCTTTTACCTGCTTCAGTTACTGTAATCCTCATCATTGGAGTTTTTGCCGAAGCGTTTGATGATGCCTCTTCCGCTTTCACGGATAAAGGTTACAATCTCATCCCTTTCATCGGTGACAGGGAATTCCTCTTCTATATAGTCAATGGCTTGTGTGGTGTTCATCCCCTTGTTGTAAATGAACCGGTATATGTCCAGGATTTCATTTATTTTTTCAACCGTGAAACCCTTTCTTTTGAGTCCAACTGAATTGACACCGGCGTAGGAGAGTGGTGTTCTGCCCGCTTTGATATAGGGGGGGACGTCTTTCTGAACCAATGACCCGCCTGCGATGAAGGAGTGCTGGCCAATTTTGACGAATTGGTGAACGGCACACATACCTGCCAGGATGGAGAAATCACCCATCACCACATGACCTGCCATTTGGGTATTGTTGCTCATGATACAGTTGCTCCCGATGATGCAATCATGGGCGATATGGCTGTACGCCATGATAAGGCAATTGTTGCCCACCACAGTCTTCCATCGGTCTTTGGTGCCGCGGTGGACTGTAACGAACTCCCTGATGGTGGTATTGTCTCCGATTTCCACACTGGTTTCTTCACCTTCAAATTTGAGGTCTTGCGGAGCTGCAGAGATTACGGCTCCGGGGAAAATCCTGCAGTTTTTACCGATTCGTGCACCATCCATGATGGTTACATTGCTGCCAATCCAGGTGCCTTCGCCGATTTCTACATTCTGGTGAATGACCGAAAACGGATCAATTTTGACGTTGGTTGCGATGCGGGCGTTATGATGAATATAGGTATGTGGATGAATCATTCGTATTTGCTTTATTATTGGACGCTTTCCCGCTTCACCAATTGCGCCATCAGCATGGTTTCTGTTGCGATTTTGTTGCCCACATAAACGGTACCGATCATTTCACAAATGCCCCGCCTGATCGGCCCCGCCAATTCCAGCTTCATGATCAGGGTATCACCAGGGATAACTTTATGCTTGAATTTGCAATTGTCTATTTTCACAAAATAGGTGTCATATTCTCCGGGAGGGAGGGAGTTGATGGCAAGGATCCCGCCGGTCTGTGCAAGTGCTTCAACCTGCAGTACGCCTGGCATAACTGGGTTTCCGGGAAAGTGGCCTGCAAAGAACGGTTCGTTGAACGTTACGTTCTTGATGCCTACGATATGGGTGTCAGAGAGTTCAATAATCTTGTCTACCAACAGGAATGGGTAGCGGTGGGGCAATTTTTTTTCAATCTGTTGGGTATTGTATACTGGCGCCTGGTTGGGGTCGTATACAGGCACGTTTTTCACGTGCTTATTTTTTTTGATGTATTGCTTGATCAGTTTGGCAAACTCCACATTGGAAAAATGCCCGGGCCTGTTGGCGATGATGTGCGCCTTGATAGGGAATCCTATCAGGGCCAGGTCTCCCACCACATCGAGGAGTTTGTGTCTGGCCGGCTCGTTGGGGAAACGCAATTCGAGGTTGTTGAGGTATCCCTCGCTCTTCACTTCAATCCGGTCTTTTTTGAAAATCTTGGCGAGCCGTCCCATTTCCTCTTCTCCAACTGGTTTGTCCACCACCACGATGGCGTTATTGATATCGCCTCCTTTGATGAGGTTATTGGCCAGCAAGGCTTCCAACTCGTGTAAAAAGCAAAAGGTTCTGCAGGGGGCAATCTCGGAATTGAAATCCCGGATGCTTTTGAGTCCCGCATGTTGTGTGCCCAGCACCGGACTGTTGAAATCAATGAGTGTGGTTATTTTATATTCCACTGCTGGCATGGCCACCATTTCAACCCGCTTCCCTTCATGGTAGTAGGAGATATTGGTGTCGATAGTATACCAATGTTTGGCAGCCTCCTGCTCTTCGACACCTGCTTCAGCAATCACTTCCACAAAGGGGTGGGAACTGCCATCCATGATGGGTATTTCCGGACCATTTATTTCAATCAGGCAGTTGTCTACTCCCATGCCTACCAGGGCCGCCAGGATGTGTTCAACAGTGCTTACCTTGGCGCCATTGTCTTCCAGGGTGGTACCTCTTGAGGTATCGGTTACCAGATCGCAATCCGCTTTGATAATGGGTTGTCCTGGCAAGTCAATCCGCTTGAACTGGATGCCAAATCCCGGGTTGGCAGGATTAAGGCACATGTCTACCAGGATGCCTGTGTGCAAACCGGTTCCTGAAATGCTGATGGGGGATTTAAGCGTATGCTGTTTGTCTGGATTGAAGTTGGGATTCATGCACTAGAAATTGGCTGCAAAGATAATCCATTTTTCAATGGTGAAAAATGATCTTAATATGTTGAATATCAATGTTTAAGAAGATAATGGCGCCTTTTCTGTCGCCAGTTTGTTCAATGCTGCCTGCAATTCCTGGATTTTTTTCTCCAATTCAGGGAGTCGTTTATAAACTGCCTGCGACTTCAGGTAGGATTTGGCATCGAAGGCTGGAGTACCGTTTAGTACGGTATTGGGTTGGTTGACAGATTTGGTGATGCCACTTTGTCCGGCAGCCCTCGTGCCATCGGCTACTTTGATATGGCCTGCTATTCCGGTCTGGCCCCCAATCATTACCCCTTTGCCGATTTTAGTGCTTCCGCTGATCCCTGTTTGGGCAGCGATGACACTGTTTTCACCAATTTCCACGTTATGGGCAACTTGCAGCAGGTTATCGAGTTTGGTGCCTTTCCGGATGATGGTCGAACCCATGGTAGCCCTATCGATGCAGGTATTGGCTCCTATTTCAACCTGGTCTTCCACCACCACATTACCGAGCTGGGGTACTTTGTGGTAGGTGCCATCTGCCTGGGGGGCAAATCCGAAGCCGTCACTGCCAAGCACAGCACCGGCATGAATGGTTACATCCTGACCTATGATACAGCCGTGATATACTTTCACCCCCGGATGCAAAACGCTCCTGTTTCCCAAGCTGGCGTTGTTGCCGAGATATGCTTGTGGGTGGATTTTGGCCTGGTCACCTACAACGGCATGTTCTCCGATATAGCTGAAAGCACCTATGAAAACGTCTTTGCCAATTTTGGCTGTGGGATGGATGAAAGCAGGTTCCTGTATCCCAACCAATTGGGTTGACTGCATCTGCTGGTAGATTTGCATCAATTTCGCAAATGCAGAATAGGCATCGTCTACACGGATCAGCGTTGCTTCTATGGGTTGCTTCAGCACCAATTGGCTACTGATGATGATGATGCTGGCACCTGTAGTATAGAGATAGTCTTCGTATTTGGGGTTGGCCAGGAAAGCCAGGTCACCGGCTTTGGCTTCTTCAATTTTGGCAAACCCTGAAACGGATGTGCTGGCATTGCCTTCTATATTACCTTGTATGAGAGATGCAATCTGCTGTGCCTTAAATTCCATATTCATGTTTTGCTTTTGCATGAGCCTTGTTTCAAGACACCTGCAGATGGTTTGCACCTTTGACCGGTCGAGCGGTTATTGGTAAAAACAAATGTAAAATTTTTTTACGGGACGACTGAGGTTTTGATGGATGAGCGGTGAATCGACTTGAGAAATGTCTTTCACCCGTCCATCGCGGAAGAGGATATTAATCCTTTCGTTGTGGGGATCATAAAGGCTATTTTCTGCCTCCCCTGTGAAAACCAGGAAGGCAGCGTCTTCCTGGGTGATTTGGTTGTCGGCCGCAACCTTTTCCCTGCGCTCCAGCAGTTCTTCCATAGTGATGGGCTCATGCTGGAGTCTAAGTTTAAGCAGTTTCCTGTCGAGCAGCGCCTTGCAGAGTGTTGACAAAACCCAATCGTCATGATCCCTCCACTGTTTGATGGCTTGAATGACATCGGTATCATCGAGCCTGCAGAATTCCTCAAGCCGTGAGCTGTCAAATGCTGTGATAGGCATGAAAAGCAACCTGTTCAAGTTGGCTGAGAAGTCCGGATGCAGTCGGTTGCGCTGATGCAGCCAGGCAGCCCTCTCCAGGATACGAACTAGGGTCATCTCTGCACTGAGCACTGTTTTGTGTTGGTACACTTGCCAATACATGAGACGCCTGGAAACCAGAAATTCTTCTATGGTGTATATGCCTTTTTCTTCCACCATCAACTCCCCTTCGTGAACGGTCAGCATCTTCAGGATCCTATCGCATCCAATCATACCTTCAACCACACCGGAGAAAAAGCTGTCTCTAGTCAGGTAATCCATCCGGTCAACATCCAGTTGTCCGCTGACAAGTTGGTGGAGGAATTTTTTGGGATGGCTGTTTTTGAAGATAGCAATGGCCATGGTCAGCTCACCATCAAATTCCTTGTTCAAGGCTTCCATGATCATGAGCGAGATGGCTTCATGCTCCAGGTTTTTTACCAGCATATATTCCAGCGCATGCGAAAAAGGACCATGCCCCACGTCGTGCAGTATGATGGCAATTTTGGCAGCCCTTTCCTCTTCAGCCGTGATCTCAACCCCCTTCTGTTTCAATTCGTAGAGCGCATTGTGCATCAGGTGGTATGCACCCATGGCATGATGTAATCTCGAATGTACCGCTCCGGGATACACCAGGTAAGACATGGCCATCTGGTTGATCCTGCGCAATCGCTGAAACCAGGGATGGGAGATAATCCTGTAAATAAGCGGATCTTGGATGGAGATGAATCCATGAACGGGATCATTGATAATCTTTCGGGTTGACATTTTCCGGTTTTGTTAAAATTGTAGGCGGAAGCAGGCAAAGGTATGAAGCCGCAGATGGATTGGTTAACTTTATTCCCCTTTGCAATTGTTATTTTTCCCCTAAAAATTGAATATGCGGGTAGCCAATGTCATGTGGGTTGACGATGAAATTGAATTACTGGAAGCACATAGGCTTTTCCTGGAAATGAAAGGGTATGCCATTAGCACATTCACCAATGGTTTTGATGCACTGGCTCAGCTCAATGAAGGTCAATATGACCTGGTTTTACTGGATGAGTCCATGCCCGGAATGACAGGATTGGAAACGGTTTCCAGAATCCGGAAAGTCAAGCCACACTTGCCTATCGTACTGGTGACCAAAAACGAAACGGAAAGCCTGATGGATGAAGCCATCGGTTCCCAAATAACCGATTACCTGATCAAACCGGTCAATCCCAACCAGGTGCTGCTGGCTTTGAAACGCATCCTCGACAACAAGCGGCTGGTTGCAGAAAAAACCTCTGCGGCTTACCTGCAGCAATTCCGGACCATGTTCGATGGCATTGATGGTCAAACCGATTACAAAGGTTGGATGGACATGTACCGGCAACTGGTTTTTTGGGAACTTGAAATGGACAAAAGTGAACAGGCAGAAATGCATGAAGTGCACAGGATGCAGATGAAGGAAGCCAATGCTGCTTTTTTCAAATTCATTTCCCGCAATTATATTTCCTGGGTCAATAAGGAGGATACCCAACCACCGGTTTTAAGCCATACCCTTTTCCAAAAAAAAGTTATGCCGTACCTGCAACAGCAAAAGCCTTTGGTATGGGTGGTTTTGGATAATTTCCGGCTCGACCAATGGAAGACTATTGAACCATTGCTCCATGATTTTTTCAATGTTGCTGATGACGATTGTTACTTCTCTATCCTGCCTACTGCAACGCATTACTGCCGGAATGCCATTTTTGGTGGACAAATGCCTGCGGTATTGGAACATCGCTTTCCAGATCATTGGAAACGGGAGGATGATGAAGCGGGTAAAAATAACGAGGAGGAATTTTTCCTGAAATTCCAGTTGGAGGCAGCCGGATTGAAAAACCTGGCCTACAGTTACCAAAAAATAAGTTCACATGCTGAGGCAGTGAAGCTTGCGGAAAATGCATTCAATTTGCTCGACCATGATCTGTCTGTTATTGTTTACAATTTTGTGGACATGCTCAGCCATGCCTATTCAGAAATGAATGTGCTCAAGGAATTGGCCGCTGATGCTGCTGCATACCGCAGTGTAACCCGCAGTTGGTTTGCACACTCACCACTCTTTCAGGCATTGAAAAAAATCGCAGAAAAAAATTGCACCGTGGTGTTGACTACAGACCATGGAAGTATCCAGGTCAAACATCCCATCAAGGTAACGACCGATAAAACAGCCAGCGCCAACCTGCGGTATAAAAACGGTCGCAACATGAATTTCGACTCCCGTGTAGTTTTTGTTTTAAGGGATCCGGAGCAGGGCGGACTACCACGCTCGTCCATTCATTCTGCATTCATCTTCGCCGGCAATGAGGATTTCATTTGCTATCCTACCCAGTTCAATCATTATGCCGCTTTATACCGTAATAGCTTTCAGCATGGAGGGATATCCCTTGAGGAAATGGTGGTACCGGTAGTTCGGATGGTCAGCAAAGCATAAAGATGATTATGCACAGCAATCCGCTAAAATGTTTACAACTAATCAGGCGGCGACAGAGCTGCCTCTTGTGGTTTCTGTAAATTTGTAAAAATGTGAGTCGATGAAGTTAAGGTTTACCCCTTCAACGTTGGAAAAGATAGAAAAAGTGATCAATGAAGCCGGTTACATTTTGCGTTATGAGCGCGGAACCTTCCAAAGCGGTTTTTGTATCCTTGAATCCAAAAAGGTGGTGGTGCTGAACAAGTTTCTGCAAACCGAAGGCAGAATCAACACCCTGATTGATTTGATGGGTATACTGCAGATAGTTCCGGATCATCTGAGTGCAGAAAGCAGAAAAGTATATGATGATGTTTATGTGAAGCCGGAAGTGGCTGCAGAATAAACCATCTTGCCGTATTTTTATCTCTAAATAGTACAATTTGTCTTTGTTGGTTGAAGTATTGGGTTCGGGAACGAGCAGTGGTGTTCCCATGATTGGTTGCCAATGTGCAGTTTGCCAATCAACTGACAAGCGGGATAACCGCTTGCGCAGCAGTGTTCTCCTCAGTACCGATCAAACAACTGTGGTGATCGATACCACACCTGATTTCAGATACCAGATGTTGCGTTCGGGAGTTGACCGATTGGACGCGGTTTTATATACGCATTCCCACAAAGACCATATGGCAGGGTTGGATGATATCCGTGCATACAATTTCATCCACCAATGTGCCATGCCCTTGTATGCCAATGAAGAGACTGCCGATGCGTTGAAACGCGATTTTTATTATGCTTTCAGTGAGAAAAAATATCCCGGCATACCGGAACTTGATTTGCAGGTTATCGGCTCAGCACCTTTTGATGTAGCTGACATGCATTTCATCCCCATCACTGTGAAGCACCTGCACATGGAGGTTACGGGATATAGGGTGGGGGATTTTACCTATATCACTGATGCCAATCACATTGACGAATCGGAAATGGACAAAATTCGTGGGTCTAAAGTGCTCATTGTGAATGCACTGAGACAGGAAAAACACATTTCCCATTTTACTTTGCAAGAGGCTATTGATTTGGCTGCGTCATTGCAAATTCCCCAGACGTATTTCACCCACATCAGCCACCAGATGGGCTTTCATGAAGCTGTTGATGCCAGTTTGCCCAAAGGTATGGCGCTTGCATACGATGGACTCCAGTTTTCGGTGGATTTTCCCGCCTGATTGCGGTGTTATCACCTTTTCCACTTTGATTACTACATTTAGTTTTGTTGCATGGATTTCAAATCACATGCCCAAGCCTGGCTTTCATTCTCTAAAAAAGAGAGAACAGGCGTAGTTGTATTGTTTATAGTTGCTATGCTTTTGTGGATTTTGCCTGTGTTTTTCAGCAGCTCGGAAGTACCTGAAGCAGTGTTGCGCATCAGTCCTGTGGTTTATGAAAATGCCAAGACAATCATCACTACCAATCAATCCAAGGCTACACAGATCAGGAAAGGATGGAAAGACTACCCGCAAAAGACAAACGAAGCCAGAGGCTTTTCTGCAACACCAATAACCAAGATTGATATCAATGCAGCTGACAGTGCAGCGTTCGAAAGTTTGCCGGGGATTGGGGAGAAGCTTTCTTCCAGGATAATCAAATACCGTGACAGGCTAGGGGGATTTGTGGCTGTGGCGCAGTTACAGGAAGTTTATGGATTGAGCGATTCAACTTACCAAATTATACGTCAACGTCTCGAGATGAAAGCTGGATTCAAACCCAGGCTAATTCCAGTCAATGCAGCGGATTATATGTTGTTCAGGAGGCATCCCTATATCAATTCAGCAACCCTTAAAGCATTGCTGGCTTATAGGAAGGCACATGGTAAAATCAGCTCTTTTGCTGAATTCAATGGGATTGCGCAACAAGTGGGAGACAGCACGGCTAACCGGTTGGAGCCATATCTTGATTTTTCCGGTTAGTCCAGGAAATCCTCTTCCTCTTTCGGCGCGTATTTGTCGAACAACTTATCGATGGCTCCTCCAAAAACAGGGAATTTCCCTTTGGCGTAGTTTTTGATGATTTGGATTGACTGCCAAGCCTGTTCTTCTGTGAGACCGGCTTCATTTTGGAGTTTCTCAATCAGTTCTTTCATCGATTATGCAACTTTCATCAGGCTCATCCGGGCGTGGTCGAATTTGTTGACCGCATATTCCAATGTCAGTTTGAAATGTTTTTCATTGGAAGATGGCATTTCAAACATGGCGTCTGTAAGAATGCTTTCGCATATGGAACGCAATCCTCGTGCACCCAGTTTATACTCCATTGCCTTTTCTACCATGAAGTCTAGTACCGGCTCTTCAATTTCCAGCTCAATGCCTTCGATGGCAAATAGTTTGTTATACTGTTTGATGAGTGCATTTTTGGGCTTACTCAAGATGGCCCTGAGTGTTTCCTTGTCAAGCGGATCCAGGTAAGTGACTACAGGCAACCTGCCCAATAGCTCTGGAATCAGTCCGAATGATTTGAGATCCTGCGCGTTTACAAATTTCAGCAGGTTATGCTTCATGGCTTCCTGCAAGGTCTTGTTTACGTTGAATCCTATCGAGTTGGTATTGACTCTTCGGGCAATGATTTTATCAACTCCATCAAAAGCACCTCCGCAAATGAAGAGGATGTTCTGTGTATTGACTTTGATGAGTTTTTGATCGGGATGTTTCCGGCCACCTTGGGGGGGAACCAGTACTTCAGTTCCTTCCAGTAATTTGAGTAACCCCTGTTGCACACCTTCACCGCTCACATCGCGGGTGATGGAAGGATTGTCGCTCTTGCGGGCAATTTTGTCTATTTCATCGATATAAACAATACCGCATTCGGCTGCTGCCACATCATAATTGCAAACCTGCAATAGGCGTGTCAGGATACTCTCCACATCTTCACCCACATAGCCGGCCTCTGTGAAAACCGTTGCGTCTACAATGGCAAATGGCACATTGAGCAGTTTGGCAATGGTTTTGGCCAGCAGCGTTTTACCGGTGCCGGTTTCACCAACCATGATTACATTGCTTTTTTCAATTTCCACCTCTTCAACTTCCTCATTCTTCTGCTTCTTAGTTGGTTTGGGTTGATTCAGTCTTTTGTAGTGGTTGTAAACACCCACAGAAAGGATTTTTTTGGCTTCATCCTGACCGATGACGTATTCATCAAGGTGTTTTTTGAGTTCAACTGGCTTCCTAACTGTCAGTTTAAAGCCGGATTTCGCATCCTGTTTGGATTCCACTTCCTGTACAACAATTTCCCTGGCATGATCTACACAGGATTCGCAGATATGCCCTTCCTGACCTGCAATCAGGATCTTCACTTCGTCGCGGTTCCTGCCACAAAAAGAGCAATGCAATGTTGATTTCGCCATGGGCTTTTTTGTTTTGATGGCTGTTGCTTATAGGGCGTCTACAATGCCGTCTACGATGCCATATTGGAGGGATTCCTCGGCACCCATCCAGTAGTCGCGGTCAAAGTCCTTCATCACTTTTTCAAATGATTGACCGCAATTGTCTGCCAGAATTTGTGCGCCAAGCGTCTTGATTTTCTTGATTTGTTCCGCCATGATTTCCAGGTCGGCAGAAGTTCCCTGTCCGCCACCTGATGGTTGGTGGATCATTACTTCCCCATGGGGGAAGATAAAGCGTCTGCCTTTTTCGCCACCACTGAGGAGAATCGATCCCATCGATGCGGCCATCCCCATACAAATGGTGGAAACAGGTGATTTGATCAGTTGCATGGTATCGTAGATGACCATGCCGCTGGTAACTACTCCACCCGGGCTGTTGATATAAAACTTAATCTCCTTCCCGGGGTCAATGGCATCGAGGAACATCAGTCTGGCGGTAATGTCTTTGGCTGATTTGTCGTCTACCACACCCCAAAGAAATATTTTCCTTTGTTCTATGAATTTTTTGTCGAAACGTGCACCAGAAACCATGTTTTCCATCACATTGCCATTTTCTGCCGGCTCCTGTTCTTCGTCCATGCGGTTGGATAAGATATGATTGAATTTCATTGCTGCTGTTTTAGTGTTTCATTTGTTTTTTGGGATTGAGAAGCAAAACTTCATCAACCAGTCCGTATTCCTTGGCTTCCAGAGCAGTCATCCAGAAGTCGCGATCGAAGTCGCCAGCAATTCTCTCAACGGATTGTCCGCTATGCTGGGAAACCACTTCATACAACTCCAGTTTCAGCTTTTTCACTTGTGAAACGGTGATTTCGATGTCACTGGCCTGGCCACCGGCACCTGCGCTGGGTTGGTGCATCATGATCCTGGAATGCTTGAGGGCAGTCCTTTTACCTGCTGTTCCGGCACACATCAACACGGCTGCCATGCTGGCTGCAACACCGATGCAAATGGTAGAAACATCGGGGGTAACATACTGCATGGTGTCGTAAACTCCCAGTCCGGAGTATACTGAACCACCAGGGCTGTTGATATACATTTGAATGTCCCTTGTACGGTCTGTACTGTCCAGAAACAACAACTGCGCTGTAATAATATTTGCCACTTCGTCAGTGATGGGGTATCCCAAGAAGATGATGCGGTCCATCATCAAGCGGCTGTAAACGTCCATCACCGCAACATTCATAGGTCTTTCCTCAATGATGTTGGGGGTGAGGTTGGTGACCATGTGGTTGGTATAGCCGTGCAGGGTATTGCTGGAAATGCCCCTGTCTTTGATCGCAAATTTTTCGAATTCCTTTCCGAGGTTCATGGTAATCGGTCTTTTTTGTTGAAAATACTACAATTCATGACCAAATAGCGTGCCTGACCCAAAAGCAGACAAAATGCCATGCCTGGTAGTCCATTGAATCCTGTTCTGCCCAGTGCCTAGTGTCTTTTGCCTATTGCCTTGTGCCTATTGCCTCATCCCTACAGCCTTCCCTTAATGGTTATGCTTCTCCTGGAGTTTGGCGAACTCAGCAGC
>JBDLUN010000146.1:0-5584 GCA_039805245.1 Bacteroidota bacterium | reverse complement strand
TCCTGGGCAACGTCCACCAAACGACGGGTCAGGTAACCGGCATCAGCCGTTTTCAGCGCCGTATCCGCAAGACCCTTACGGGCACCGTGGGTAGAGATGAAGTATTCCAAAACACTCAATCCATCTTTGAAGTTAGAAAGGATTGGGTTTTCAATGATTTCAGATCCTGTGGAGCCACTCTTTCTTGGCTTGGCCATCAATCCCCTGATACCGGCAAGCTGTTTTACCTGCTGCTTACTACCCCTTGCTCCGGAGTCGAGCATCATGTAAACAGAGTTGAACCCTTGCTTATCGGTTGCCATGGCACGGATGAGGGTTTCAGTAACCTTAGTATCCACCCTCGACCAGATGTCGATGATTTGATTATAGCGTTCGTTGTTGGTGATCAGACCCATGTTGTAGTTGTCCCACACCTCCTGTACTTCTGAAGAAGCCTGATCGATCATCTCTTCCCTGGGGATTTCCAATACCAGATCCTGGATGTTGAATGACAATCCGCCTCTGAAGGCCATACGGAAACCGAGTTCTTTGATGGCGTCCAGGAATTTGGCAGTGGTTGGTACATTGGTGATCTTGATGATGTCACCGATGATTTCCCGGAGACTTTTCTTGGTCAACAATGCATTTACAAATCCTACTTCAGCAGGTACTGCCTGGTTGAACAGCACTCGACCAACGGTTGTTTCAATCAATTTCTTTTCCAGCACACCTGCTTCGTTGCGGACATTGGACTTGATTTTGATGTAAGCGTGGAGGTCAACTTTGCCTTCGTTGTAGGCAATGATCACTTCCTCTGCACTGTAGAAGCGCATTCCTTCACCCTTCACCACATCAACGTCTGTGTTGCGCTTGCCTTTGGTAATATAATACAAACCAAGAACCATGTCCTGTGAAGGAAGGGTAATTGGTGTACCGTTTTGTGGGTTAAGGATGTTGTGTGAGGCCAACATGAGCAACTGTGCTTCCAAAATGGCCGCATGGCTCAAAGGCACGTGTACCGCCATCTGGTCACCGTCGAAGTCGGCGTTGAACGCAGAACACACCAACGGATGCAGCTGAATGGCCTTACCTTCTACCAATTTGGGCTGGAATGCCTGAATGGACAACCTGTGCAGTGTTGGGGCACGATTGAGCATGACAGGGTGACCTTTTAAGATGTTTTCGAGGATATCCCAAACAATGGCTTCTTTGCGGTCAACCAATTTCCTGGCTGATTTCACGGTTTTGACAATACCCCTTTCAATCAGTTTCCTGATGATGAATGGTTTGAACGATTCTGCAGCCATGTCTTTAGGCAAGCCGCACTCATGGAGCTTCAACTCAGGTCCTACTACGATAACAGAACGACCAGAATAATCCACACGCTTACCCAACAGGTTTTGGCGGAAACGGCCCTGCTTGCCCTTGAGTACATCACTCAGGGATTTGAGCGCCCTGCCACCTTCAGCCTTTACGGCATTGGATTTGCGGCTATTGTCGAACAGAGAGTCGATCGCTTCCTGAAGCATCCTTTTTTCGTTTCGGAGAATCACCTCAGGAGCCTTGATTTCAAGGAGACGCTTCAAACGGTTGTTGCGGATAATTACCCTGCGGTAGAGATCGTTCAAGTCCGAAGAGGCAAAACGGCCACCATCCAAGGGCACAAGCGGCCTGAGTTCTGGTGGGATGACCGGAATATATTGCATCACCATCCACTCAGGGCGGTTGGTGATCCTGGAGTTGGCGTCACGGAATGATTCAACAACGCTCAGACGCTTCAACGCATCAGCCTTACGCTGCTGTGAAGTTTCTGTAGCAGCAGTGTTCCTTAAGGTATAACTGAGGGAATCCAATTCTATACGGCAGAGCAGGTCATGCACAGCTTCAGCACCCATCTTGGCGATGAACTTGTTAGGGTCTTCGTCTGGCAGGTATTGGTTTTCCTTGGGGAGGGTATCCAGCAAATCCAGGTATTCCTCTTCTGTAAGGAGGTCGCCTTGGCGCTTGCCTTTATCTTCCATTATACCCGGCTGAATCACCACAAAGCGCTCATAATAGATGATGCTTTCCAATTTCTTGGAGCTGATACCCAGCAAATAACCGATTTTATTGGGCAAACTCTTGAAATACCAGATGTGAACTACTGGTACTACCAGCTTGATGTGACCCATCCGCTCACGGCGAACTTTCTTTTCAGTCACTTCCACACCACAACGATCGCAAACAATGCCCTTGTACCTTATCCTCTTATACTTACCACAGGCGCACTCATAATCTTTAACCGGACCAAAGATCTTCTCACAAAACAATCCGTCACGCTCAGGCTTGTAGGTACGGTAGTTAATGGTCTCGGGTTTGAGCACCTCACCGAAGGACCTGTCCAGGATTGAATCCGGCGAAGCCAAACTGATGGTGATCTTGGAAAAAGTCGATTTAGGGCGATTGTCTTTTTTGATAGCCATAATGCGATATCGTTTTTACAATGTTTTAACGCCGTTACTCCTGTTTCGTCTACCTTAATGAAATCGCAATCAATTGATTATCAATCAAATGCGACTTAAACGAAAAGTGAAAATACGGGTTTGCCAAAATTAAGGATGGCAAAGGTAGTCAAAAAGGGTGATTCAACAATAAATTTATTTGACGAAAAGCCTATGCATCAAGGGGTTGCGACTTGTTGTGTTCTGGACTGGAAACGGGCGGAGATGATTTCCTGCACCGAAACGTTATTGATTTTGCTTTCCAGCCAGGAAAGAATGTCGAGATACATGAAACTTCTGCTTTCCATTGGATTGCCTTCCAGTTTTTTCAATTTTTCGAAGAGTCGGACAAAACCGGATTTGAGTGCGGACCGGTTCAACTGGAATGCGCTCCGCAAAAAGGTGAAAATTTCATTTTCAACGGTGCTGAAAGTCTGCATTTTGGCCATGAACCGATATACCGAACGGACCTGGCTCTCCAAAATCATGTCGTTACCCAATTCATAATGGGCAATCAGGTGCAAAAGCCGGGCGTAACATTGGATATCAGACCTGAGATCGGCTTTCCAATGGATGATTTTATTGAGATACAGGATGCAATTGTCGTAATCAGCACATCCAAAATAAAGGCAAGCAAATTTATAATAGAATACAAGGGTCCTGTGGCGGTCGAGCTGCATCTCAAATTCCCTGAGTTTTTCCTCAATATCCGGGATCAACAGCAAACCGGCAGAAAAAGTCCCCTGCAGGAAATGACTGTTGATCTTAGCCAAGTTGAGGTAAACAAAGCCCTGAACCCGATTATTGATCGTTGCACTCCCCTCTTTTGACTCATAAAATTCTTCAAAACGATTAATTTCCTGCAGGAATTTCCGGTCGTTACGAAGCATAAAATGGGCATTCAACAGATTATGCATCCCTTTGATGAAATGTTGGGACTCCACTTTGAGCATTTGTGGCTCCCGCTCAAATAAATCGACCCAACGCTGACAATTACGGTAGTATGCAATGAAATCCTGCAAGATGAACCCATGCCATGCATAGCTCTGATAAAGGTAGAGCCGCTCATAAAAACCGGTATAGTTGGCGGCGTCTGCCGGCAGGCGGTCCTTGAAAAACAGTCCTACAGCCTCCGCATCCTGTTGGTCGCGGGCATGTCCGTTTTTGATGTACCAGCCATACAACTGCAGTGCCAGGCTGCTTAACCGGCCCACCATCGTGAGCCTCTCCCCTAATTCAGCAACCTCCCTCACCAACTCCTCTGCCCTGTCGTCAAAACTTCTGGTGATGTGCAGGGATTCAATCTTTTTTTCAAAAAACAAGGCCTGCATCCAGAAAGTGACCTGATTATAGGATTTGGCGAACTCCTTGATCTTCTGCAGGATTTTCAAACTCTGGTGGTACAGTCCTTTGTTGTATAAAATCCTGGCATGATCCAGCTGTTCATGCAATTGGATGTCAACCGACTGCTCCTGCCTGATCAGCCGGAGGCTAGCCAATATCTGCTTGTACAAGTGAGCTTTCAGGTTCGACAGTTGCTGCTTTTGAATGGAACTGTTTTTTTTGAGGATCTGGTCTTCATCATACACATCCAACTTATCGATGGCATCAAAAAGGGTTATGATTTTCAAGTCATCCGTCTGGGCATTTCTGCCCACGTACAACTTGAAATTGCGTTTTTCACCCTTGTCAAGGGTTTTAATCAACTGGAAGAGTTCATCAGCAGACCGGTTGGGCATCGTAAATATCTTTCTGCAGAATCCTTTACTGCAAAGGGTTTTAAAAAGAAGTGGTTGTTTTACAAAGCGTAAATTACAACGTATTTTGGGATTGACCGAATACCTGCGAAAGCTAAATTTACAGACTGCGGGTCAATGACCCTCAATTAACAGGTGAAACCCAGTATTATGGCCGACCAGAAAATTTACATTTTTGATACTACACTGAGAGACGGGGAACAGGTTCCGGGGTGCAAGTTGAATACAAAGGAAAAGATTGAAGTGGCACTTGCCCTCGAGGAATTGGGTGTGGATATTATAGAGGCCGGATTTCCGGTATCCAGTCCGGGTGATTTCGAATCTGTTTCGGCCATCTCTAAAATCATCAAAAATGCCACCGTTTGCGGGTTGAGCCGGGCAGTACAAAAGGATATTGAGGTTGCCGGTGCGGCATTGAAACATGCCCAAAGGGGCAGGATCCATACCGGTATTGGTACATCAGACTCCCATATCAGGAGCAAATTCAACAGCAACCGGGAGGAAATCCTGCAAAGAGCCGTACAGGCAGTCAAGTGGGCACGGAATTTTACCGATGATGTGGAATTTTATGCTGAAGATGCCGGCAGAACAGAAAACGAATACCTGGCACGGGTTGTTGAAGCCGTCATTGCCGCTGGTGCAACTACTGTGAATATCCCCGATACCACAGGCTATTGCCTCCCTTCTCAGTACGGTGAAAAAATTGCTTTCCTCATTAATAATGTAAGTAATGTGGACAAAGCCGTACTATCTTGCCACTGCCACAATGATCTTGGGTTGGCTACGGCAAATTCCATTTCCGGCGCCATCAATGGTGCCCGGCAGATAGAGTGCACCATCAATGGATTGGGTGAAAGGGCCGGGAATACGGCATTGGAAGAGGTGGTCATGGTTTTGAGGCAGCATCAGGATTTGGGTCTTTATACCAGCATCAAAGCTGAGCAACTGAATCCGATCAGCAGACTTGTTTCAGATACCATGCGCATGCCAGTTCAGCCCAATAAGGCCATTGTGGGTGCCAATGCCTTTTCGCATTCCTCCGGCATTCACCAGGACGGTTTTTTGAAGGACGCCCAAACCTATGAAATCATCCGTCCGGAAGAGGTTGGTGCAGAAACTTCTAAAATTGTACTCACTGCCCGCAGTGGCCGGTCTGCCTTGGCATACCGGTTCAAAAATTTGGGCCATGAGTTCACCCGCAACGATATAGACGTTCTTTATGAACAGTTCCTCTCAATGGCCGACACTTTGAAGGAAGTGAAAGACGGCAACCTCTCCGAGCTGGCTAACAAGCACATCCAATCCCAAACCCATTGAGCCTAATTGAAAAACATATAGCAGTTTTGCCAGGCGATGGCATCGGCCCTG
>JBDLUN010000145.1:0-21242 GCA_039805245.1 Bacteroidota bacterium | reverse complement strand
AGCGACTAGAGCTGGAAAGCACCATATCGTCCAGCTGATCTCCGTTGACATCGCCCACTGCTATGGAAGGACCATATTGAGAAAATTTGTGCGGCAGCGTTTTTTGTAAATTGAAATCAATGAAATCATTTTCCTCGTAAACATAATCGATACCAAACTGCATCGGATCAGTTGGCTGCAACAGCATAGGAAGTTTTACGGTGTTGGATTTTACTGATATACTGGCGTTTTTGTAATCCAGACGGATGATTCGGTCTCCTTGTTGGCTTCCCAATTTTTGCATCTTGCCCTCGAACCCGGTTACCTGAATGGAATCCACTTTTATTTGGCTACCCAATCCAAAATGTAAAAAACCTTCTGATGCTGAAAGGTATCCCCTTACACATTGGCTTTCAGCAACCTGTTGCTTTCCACCTTGCCAAATGGTTACAGTTGTTCCAAAACCATTTTTATTGGCTTCTGGTCCATCCAACTGAACACGGAGATAGTGTGATGGTATTTCCTTTTGATCTGCCTGATATAAAGTGTTTTCAAAAAGGAATGCAGGATCATCAATATTGTTGGTTAGGATATCAAGGTCACCATCGTTATCTAGATCAGCATAAGCCGTACCATTAGTGAAACTGGGGATGCTGATACCCCATTCGGCCGACTTGTCTGTAAATGTCAGGTCGCCATTATTTTTATAAATGTAGTTTGGAATTTTAACTTCAGGAATCATATCCAACAATTCACCGCGGGTTACCAAGCTACTGCTGACGCTTTTGCGAAAAGCGCCAAAATCATGGTCGATGATGTCTTTAGGGAAACCGTTGGTGATGAGTAAATCACGATAGCCGTCATTATCGAAATCTGCAAATAGGGGAGACCAACTCCAATCTGTTGCTTCTACACCCGCTAGAAAGGCGAGATCACTATATACAGGCAATTGGGTTTCCGGACTGATTCCTTGGTATACCTGGAAGGCATTGCGCACAAACTGGTATTCATATTTGTATTCCTCTGTAAAGAGGTAATGATTGTAATTGTTGGCATTCATGTTCACCTTCTTGCGCTTGTTTTCCTGTGGCAGCATTTCAACGGTGAACAGATCGGCATGGCCATCATTGTTGATATCAGCTATATCACTGCCCATGGATGAATACGACTGGTGTTTGAATATTTTGGCCACTTCATTGGTGAATGTGCCATTCTTGTTGTTGATGTACAACAGGTCGTTTGTCAGGTAATCATTGGCCACAAAAATATCTTGATAACCATCACCATTGAAATCATGGATCAGGGCAGAATGACTGTATCCACCCCAAATGATACCGGCTTGTAGGGATACATCTGTGAACACCGGATGGCCTTTTACGGAATCATAATCATTGCGGTATAACAGATCACGGGTAAGTGATTTGCCATCCGGTAGGCGGGTAATGAATTGGTTTGGATATTGCATGTCGATGAAATTGACAGCAATGAACAAATCCAAATCTCCGTCATTATCATAGTCAAAAAACGTGGAAATGGAATTGTGTGTATCGTCCAGGATACCATATTCGGCACCCATCTCTTTGAATGTTGGAATCCCTTCTGGTGTATTGCCCTGGTTGATGAATAAAAGGTCGCGCAAGAGGAGGCTGTCTTCAATCATAGTGTTACAGACATAGATGTCTTGCTTACCGTCTTCATTGATATCAGCTATGGTTACTCCTGAGGACCATTGACCGTTTTTCTTTTGCACTCCTGCCTTTGCTGTAATGTCTTCAAATTGCAGTTTGCCTTTGTTCAGGTATAGTTTATTGGATACCTGATTACCGCAGAAATAAGCATCCTGCAGTCCGTCGCCATTGAGGTCTCCAACTGCAACACCTGCCCCATTGTAAGTGAATTCATTATCAAGGATATTGATGCTATCATTGATAGTGATGACATTGTTGAAATCGATGCCAGACTCGTCCGCATCAATGAGTTTGAATAGGGTAGAATCCTGTTTGCAGCCTGTAATAAAGGCAATGAAAAATAAAATGTAAAATGACTTCATAGAGAAATACACTTGATTGCTGACAAGATCTAAAATTAAATCATTTTTCAGCTGCACGGGGGTTGTTGACATAAAAAAAGGCTGCACATAAAGTGCAGCCTTCCTTTTTTTCATATGAATATGATTAGTAGCCAGGATTTTGCTTCAAAGTTGGAGCACCATCCTTAGCACTTTGCGTAAGCGCTTTTGAAGGGATAGGGAAAATTTCGCTCTTGCCAGCTGTGAAAGTGGCACCAGTGAGGTAAGTTCTCTTTGCTTTTTCCTTAGCGAAATAGGCATTCTTTACAGAAGCAGCTACACCCCAACGAACCAGATCAAAGAACCTGTGACCTTCCATACCCAGCTCAATACGACGCTCAAAGCGAACTGCTTTTGTAGCAACAGCTTTGTCAGTCCAGGCAGCTGTATACAAACCAACTTTGTAATTGGCAGCAGGATTGGCACCATCCATTACGAAATCTGCAGCGTTTGCAGCACGTTGACGAACTTGATTCACTAAAGTCCTGGCTCTTTCGAGGTTACCCAGTTCAACTTCTGCTTCAGCCAGCTGAAGGAGAACATCAGCATAACGGATCAGCTTGGTAGTATTGGAGTTGTAACCAGAAGTCCAACCGGAAGCATGGGTTACTTCAGCAACTTGTGCTTTAGCATGTACGTTCTTGATAGGAGCGTAAGGACCACCATAAGACTGGTCGCGAATCCAGATGGAACCTGGGTGCTTACCCCAGTCGAGGTAAGGAAGACCGCGGCGACCAACTGTCCTGTCCAAACGGGGATCCAAAGGACCAGCGTGTGGAGTGAAAGGAGCGTCAGATTTCAGACCGTCATCGTTGGTAACATCCTGGTTGCTGTAGGTATCCAGCAAAGGAAGACCGTTTACTGCATCAACCTGGAAAGAGTTAACCAAGTCTTGTGAAGGCTGGTGGAAACCGCAGCAACCTGCAGGACCGCCATTGTATGGGAAGTTCAATACGTCACCTACGTTACCTGCATCACCACCACCGGTGTTAACAGCCATCTGTACTTCGAGTACACCTTCTTTGGTGTTCCTTACGGAAGCATTGAAGTTGTCAGAGTATTTGGCATTAAGAGCATAGCGACCAGAGTTAACCACTGCATCGAATTGACCTTTGGCTTCAGTGTATTTTTTCTCCCACATGTAGGTCATACCCAACATGGCTTGTGCAGCTCCTTTGGTTACGCGACCAGGCTCTGGCTGTGTAACAGGGAGGTTTGCAATGGCTGCAGTGAGGTCAGCCTGAATTTTAGAGAGGATGTTGGCGCTGTTGCCGATACGAACGTCATCCAATGTTTCGTCGATATAAGGAACATTCCTGAAAATCTTCCAAAGATCAAAGTGCATCCAAGCACGGAGGAACTTAGCCTCAGCAATGCGGGTTGCTTTTTGTGTGGCGCTGATACCCTGCAGGGCAGTGAATGCCTTGATGGTTTGGTTGGTTCTGGAGATACCATCGTAGTAGTTTCTCCATTTTCCTTCCAAGTATGGGTTGTTAGCGTCAATGGAATGCCTTTCCAAAGGAGTGATATCTGGCTGGTCACCAGCTTCTGAACCTTTGTAAGCGTCACCTCCGGCGATGCTGCCGAAAGTCCAGTTTGAAGAAGCACCACCCCATGGAGTGCCATTATCCCAACCAGAGAAACCATCTAGGTTGGAGTAAGCTGCAATAAGCAGGGCATTAGCGCCCTTTTCCGATGTGGAAAGCAATTCGTTGTTCACACTACCATAAGGTTGTGTTTCGAGAAACTCCTTGCTGCAGCTGTAAATCACGATGGCGAGTACAGCAACCACCGCTAATTTTTGCATGATATTCTTTCTCATTTTATGTTTTTTTACTTTAAGAAACTGACAGTTGAAGATATAAATGATCTGCTTGCTGTTGATTTCTTGTTTAAACTAGACTGGCAAATTAGAACTCAAGGTTTACACCAAAGATGACAGACCTTGACAAAGGAATACGTCCGTTGTCAACACCGAGAGACAAGTCACGCTGGCTGTTGAAACCTTCTGTGATGTTGGTAACAGTCACATCTGGATCCAATCCTGAGTACTTGGTCAAAGTGAAGAGGTTTTGTCCCTGGATGTAGAAACGAACCCTTCCCAGACCAAGCTTCTTCAGGGTATTGGCATCCAAAGAGTAGCCAACTTGGAGATTCTTCAGACGGGTGAAAGAACCGCTTTCAACATAATAGCTGTTACGCTGTGAGCTGTAGTTGTCACCACCATCAATTTTAGGAAGTGTTGGCTCTTTCGCTACGCCATAGCTCTCATACAGGAAGTCTTTGCTCCTGTTACGCTGGAAGGCATTGAAATGAGTGAAGTACTTCACGAAGTTGAACAGCTTGTTACCATAAGTACCGCTGATGTAGGCAGTGAAATCCCAGTTCTTGTAGTTGGCGGTCAGGTTAAGACCGAGCAACAAGGTTGGAATTGGGCTGCCGAGGTAAGTTTCGTCATTGTTGTCGATTTTACCGTCACCATTGATGTCTTTGTAGCGGAAACGACCAACTTTGGCATCACCTTTATCAGTGAAGAGTACCTTGTCGATGTCAGCTTGTGAAGTCCACAAACCTTCCTGAACATAACCGTACAGTTGGGAAATGGGGAGACCGGCTTTGGTGTAAGTGATATCACCAATCCTAGATCCACTGGAGCGGATGAAGCTGTTGGAGTTGGCTTCCAGTTTCACAACAGTATTCTTCACGGTAGAACCGGAGAAGTTTACGTTGAAGTTGAAGTCCCTGTTCACACGCTTGGTGTAACCCAATGCGAAATCAAAACCGGTGTTCTTCATGGAACCGATGTTTTGTGCCTGACGGCCTACTGCACCGAGTTCAAGAGGAAGTTCCACATTGTAGATCATGTCGCGGGTATCACGATTGTACCACTCCAACATAACGTTCCAGCCACCAGCGAGGTTGGCGTCAAAACCGATGTTGGTTACAGCTGTGCTCTCCCATTTCAATTTGGGGTTGCCTGTAGATGACTGCTCGAAACCAGTTACAGTTCTGTTACCGGTACCGTTGATATCGTAGTTGGAAACGTCAACACCAGTTCCGAAGTTGGAGAAACCTGGATAGTCACCACCCACCTCATTGTTACCGAGGATACCATAAGAAGCCCTCAGTTTCAAGTCAGAGATGAAGCTTACATTATCCATGAAGCTTTCTTTGGAAATCCTCCAGCCGATACTTCCTGAAGGGAAGATACCATACTTGTTCTCGATGAACCTGGAAGAACCGTCACGACGAACCGTACCGGAAACCAAATACTTGTCGTTATAAGAATAAGAACCAGTAGCAAACTGTGAAACCACATTGTGCTCACCACGGTAGCTGCTCATGTTGTATGTAGCAGGATTCACATTCTGCAACAAACGGTAGTTGTAGTTGTCGAATGCGAGCTCAGAACCACGGGCATTGAAACCTTCGTAATAAGTCTGCTTAGACTCATAACCAGCCAAAGCACTTACCCTGTGGTCACCAAAGTTCTTCTTGAAAGCCAAAGTAGAGAAGAATACCCAGTTCCTATTCAGGAAGTAAGAGTTGCTCATTGAGTTAGGGTTGGTATTTCCTTCAGTTGCTTCATAAGCACGGGCACCATAACCCTGACCGGGGCCAGAATTGTAATCAACACCATATGAAGTTTTCCAAGTCAGGAAGTCGGTAAGATCAACTTCACCAAATGCACTACCGGTAACGCGGAAGCTGTGTCCTGCGTTGTTGGCGGCATTCCTCATCTGTTGTGCAACAGGGTTGGCAACGTTTGAATTGAAGTTGGCTGGTGAAGCATAGTTGCCCTTGATGTCATAAACAGGCACCAATTGAGGCATACCATAAGTACCGATCAAAGGAGAACCTTCGTTGGGGTTACCCTGTGATGCACGGGTTGTTTGGTAAGCAACGTTCAGGTTTTCACCTACACGGATGCGCTTACCTACGTTGAAAGAAGAGTTAACACGAGCTTGGTAACGCTTGTAGTCATTGCCAATCATGATACCTTCATGGTCGTATACGTTACCGGAGAAGAAATACTGTCCTTTTTCAGAACCACCGGAAGCAGAAACCTGATAGCTTTTTACAGCAGCAGGCTTGAAAACTTCGTTGAACCAATTGGTTCCTTCCTTATTGGTTTTCAGGATCAGGTAATCACCTACACCGCGACCAACTGGGTCTGTATTCAAGAAATACTTGGCAGGGTCAACTGCAGGATCACCGGCAAGATATCCACCGATACCACGAACAGCGTAATCAGGGAATACCCATTTGCCACCTTGGTTAATGTAGATGTTGGAAGTGAAAGGAATGCCCTGACCGGAAGCCAGCCTTTGCTGTACATCAAGGAACTCTGTAGGACTCAAAGTTTCTGGAACTTTTGAAGGAGTCTGGTTGCCATAATAAACGTCAACTGACAATTTGGAAGTTCCGCTTTTGCCCTTCTTGGTGGTAATCACGATAACGCCGTTGGCAGCACGTGAACCATAGATGGAAGCTGATGCAGCATCCTTCAATACCTGAATGGACTCAATGTCATTCGGATTGAGGAAGTTGATGTTGGATTCATTCTGAACGGGAACACCATCCACCACATAAAGGGGTTCATTGTTATTGATGGTACCAATACCACGGATACGCACAAATGCAGAAGAACCGGGATCACCGGAAGTTGACAATTGCACACCGGGTACTTTACCTTGCAGCTGATCTGCAATGTTGGAAGCGGCATACTTGGTCATTTCCTTGGTATCCACTACAGCAACCGAACCGGTAATGCTCCTTCTTTCCTGTGAACCGTAACCGGTTACAACCACAGTTTGCAAAGCACTGGTGGATGCAGTAAGCACCACATTCAAGCTGGAAAGAGATCCAACTTTCACGTCAGAAGTTTCATAACCAACGAAAGACACCTCGAGGGTGGCATTGTTGTTGGCTACAGAAATGGAATAAGTACCATCTGCACCTGTTGTTACAGCTGTAGATGATCCTTTTACTTTTACTGTGGCACCAGATAAGCCTCCGCCTGTATCGCCACCAGTAACTTTACCGGTAACTTTACGCTGCGCGAAGGAAGCGGACACCAACAGGCCGAAGAAGACCGTCAGCAAACCGGCCTTAACGGAATTAGCGAGCATTCGTTTCATGCATTTGTTGTTTTTGATGATAAATGGAAATTGACTATTGAAAGATTTGTGATGGCAATATTTTTAAAATCGTTGATAAAGTGTGCGTTTCGGGCGTCTAAAATATCAAATTGGTTTTAAATTTTAACAATTTGGTAAAAATTAATTTACGAAATAATGTGTAAAATTTACACAAAATGAATCAGCAACTTCGCTCCGCAAAGACAAGTCTTCATTCAAAACTGCTGCATGAAGATGTAAAGTTTTTTTAAAAAGGTTGAAAACAACCATAGTTATGGTCTGCATCAGGAAAATTCATTATTATGCAACCCAATACAGTCTTCAACCCGGAAAAATGAAATACTTACTGCTTTCAATCGCTTTTTTCAGCTGCTCCCTCCATTTTCTTCAAGGTCAGGTGAAATCGGTACCGGATTTCACATTTTCCAGATTGGATAATGGCGCAGAATTCAAATCTGCAAACCTGGTGGCCGGCAAAAAAACCCTTTTTGTCTTTTTCGATACGGAATGTTCGCATTGCATGCAGGCCATCACGGAATACAACAGCAAGGAAAAAATGCTGAACAACATCAATATTGTCCTGATTACGAGAGATCCCAAAGCTGATGTGCAGGCTTTTCTTAAAAAATATGGTCCGATTCTCTCTGTCAAGAAAAATACAACCGTCCTTTTCGACAAAAACAACCAATTCATCGGCAAATTCCTGCCGAGAAAGTTCCCCTCCATGTTTCTCTTTGACGCAAGCAAACGTCTCATGATTTACAGTGATGAAGAAAAAGACATTCCAGTGATTTTCCAAATGATCAGCTCAAAATAAAACCCAACCAATATGATCTCCAGAAGAAACCTCCTGAAACAAATGGCCTGGATGTCTGCAGGCTCCCTGATGCTAAACGATGCCCTGGCACTGCATGATGTCAAAAACAAAAAAGTGGGCGTCCAACTCTATACGCTCCGGAATGAAATCGGGAAAGACCCCTTTGGTACATTGAAAAAAGTTGCTGCCCTGGGCTTCGGAGAGGTGGAGAATTTCGGTTACGGAGGTAAATTCTTCGGCATGTCTGCAGCTGAATACAAGACAGTGCTGGCTGACCTCGGCATGACCGCCCCTTCAGGTCATTATATGTATGGTAATTTTGGCAACAAACAAATCCCGGGCACTGTGCTATACGGCTGGGAAAAAGCGGTGGAAGATGCAGCAGCCTTGGGTCAACAATATATGGTCATTGCTTACCTGATGCCTGAGGAAAGGGGTAATGTGGATGCCTACAAAAAAATTGCAGCTAACCTGTCCAAAGCCGCTGAAACATGCAAAAAATCGGGTATCCAGCTTTGCTACCACAACCACGACTTCGAATTTGAAGCGCAACAGGGTGTCCTTCCTTTCGACATCCTGACTTCCGAAACGGATGCCAACCTGGTTAAAATCGAGTTGGACCTATACTGGGCTACAAGAGCCAACCAGAACCCATTAGACCTCTTTAAAAAACACAAAGGGAGAATTGCGCTCTGGCATGTCAAAGACATGGACAACACCGATAAAAAGAATTTCACCGAAGTGGGTAATGGCGTCATCGATTTCGGAACCATCTTCAGCAATGCCAAAACTTCCGGCATGAAACACTTCTTCGTGGAACAGGATGTTTGTCCGGGTTCACCCTTCGACAGCATCAAACAAAGTATCGGCTTCATCCAATCCAACCTGGCTAAAAAGCTCTGATCATGAAACTGTTCAATTATATCATGGGCGGATTATTTGTACTCTCAGCCGCCTTGCAATACAATGACCCTGATCCCTATGTATGGATACCCATTTATGGTGTGGCTGCCCTCCTGGCTTATATGAATATCATTGGGCGATTCGACAAACTCTCACACCTGGGTGTGTTAGTCGCCTGCCTTATTTTCAGCATCACGCTGTTGTTTAAAAGGGATGGCGTCATTGCATGGGTCAACGAACACGAAGCGGAAAGCCTGGTGCAAAGCATGAAGGCAACAAAACCCTGGGTTGAAAACGCCAGAGAGTTCGGGGGGCTGATGATCATTTCAGTTTTTGCCATCATCAACCTGATTAAACAGAAATAATTCAACCAAACAAAAAGGCTGCCTCTGATGAGGCAGCCTTTTCTATTTTCAGCAAAGCAGGTTTACTTGCCTGCAATCAGCCTGAATGAGGTCACAGCCACAAACTGTGTCTCTTTACTGTCTGCTTTGGCCATCTTCATGACGAGCTTGAAGGGCTGGTCAGGCACCTGCTGAACAGGTACGATAACCTTTGTCGATTTGGCATCGACATCTTTCCCGATTTGCACTTCACCAAGCTTGGTACCATTCGCATCACCTACATGCCAGCTGATGACATAGCCAAAATCAGGAACTTTTTGCATGGCATAATTCAATTCGAAAGCTGTAATGTTCTTCAGGTTCATCTGGTCGAACTCCAATGTACCGGATGCACCTTCAACAACCGCAAGCTTCCTTCCGCCGAACTCAGCTATATTGATACCACGCTTCCCGGTGGATGAAACAACTGATACTACCGGACTTTTCAAAGTCAGGGAACCAACGCCACTCTGCGGCCTCAAGCCGGCACCACCTTTGTCTGTATAGGTTGCGGTAATAACCATGGCGTTGCCATTGCCCATATCCTTTTCAGTGGGTACAATGTTACCTTTAGCGGGCAATGATGGGGCCTCTTTTTTGTTCAGTCCAAGGATCCACTCTACAATCATATCGGCATCGGAAGGCTTGAGATCAGGATGGGCAGACATGGCCACCTCGCCCCAAACACCTGAACCTCCTTTGATGATCTTGTTGGTCAGGTAAGCCCTGGCCTTGGAATCCTTCTCGTATTTGGCTGCCACATCCTTGTATGCGGGTCCTACAGATTTCTCTGCCTCCTTGTGACAGGCTTTACAATCGAGGGTTGCTGCCAGGTTCTTGCCTTCCATGGCTGCAGTGATGATTTGGTGCCCAACAACCTGTGCCTTATCCGTGCCGGTGAGATAATCCACTTTTACAAAAACGGATTTGTTGTCAATTCCTCCTTTGGCAGTTGAACCGTCTTCCTTATCGTTGATGAGAACGGAATAAGGAACTGGAATGCCGGGGAAATAGAAATTGCTGTTATTATCCGCCTTTACAGTGACTTCAGGAGCCTCATTACCGGCATAGATTTTCAACACCTCGCTCTTGGTGATGGCTCCCTTGCTGTCTTTGGCCTCTACATATATATTGTACTCGCCGGGTTTGGTAAAGGTGAAGCTGGCTTCTGCAGATGCAGCAGCAGGTTTCACGGTTCCACCGAAATGCCAGGTATAGGTCAGGGCATCCTTATCAGGATCCACAGTGCCGGCAGCCGAAGCTTTCACCGTAAACGGAATGGCTCCTGTGCGCTTGCCAATGATGATTTTGGCTTTGGGAGCCCTGTTGCCACCATTGAAATCAATCCTCGACAAGGCAGCATCAGCATTCTTGCTGAACCAGCCAGTGCCATACTCAATCATATACATGCGGCCATCCGGACCCATCTCCACATCCATGGTGTTGGCAAACTTGGTACCTTCCATAAATGGTTCCAGCTTCTCGAAATTGCCATCTTTATCCAATGATACCCATTTCATCCAGCCTCTCATCCACTCGTAAAACAACATTTTCCCATCATAATAAGAGGGGAAGCGTGTAGCCTGTGGGTACATATCTGAGTAGTAGGTTGGTCCAGCCATGGCATTCCTGCCTCCTGTTCCCAACTCCGGGAAATCAGGGGAAATAGCGTAGGGATACCAGATGAAAGCTGGGCTCACCGGAGGCAATTCAACCAATCCGGTATTGTTTTTGGAGAGGTTTACCGGCTTCAAGGGGTCATAATAATCACCTGACTTGCCTGTTGTATAGTCAAATTGCTTGTTGGGATAGTTTTTACCAATGAACAAAGGCCATCCAAAAAATCCGGCTTTCTTGGCCTGGTTCAATTCGTCGTATCCCCTGGAGCCACGCTCAGGATTGTCTTCCTGGGCATCAGGACCCACATCACCCCAATAGAGGTAGCCTCGTTTTTTGTCGACCGAAATCCTATAGGAATTACGGGTACCCATCACGTAGATTTCAGGCCTGGTCTTTGCTGTTCCGGGAGGGAAAAGGTTTCCTTCGGGAATGGTGTAAGTTCCATCCAGATTGACATTAATCCGCAACACCTTACCCCTGAGGTCGTTGGTATTGGCTGAACTCCTGCGGGCATCGTATTGCTCAAAACCTTCGCGGTTGTCCATGGGGCCGTATCCATCGAGCTTGTAGGTGGAGTTGGCCTGGTTGAATGGTGTGGCATTGTCGCCGGTAGACAGGAACAATTCCCTGCCCTTGCCAAAGGTGAGTGAACCTCCTGTATGGCAGCATATTTTCCGGGTGGATGCAACATCAAGTATTTGCTTCTCAGACTTCAAATCAAGTTTGCCGTCTTTGAAAACAAAACGCGACAAACGGTTTACTGAAGTATCCAAAGGAGCATAATACATGTAGATGTAGTGGTTATTGGCGAAATCAGGATCGGCTGTGATGCCCATTAACCCTTCCTCAGCGTTCACACCTGCTACACCGGAACGGTGGTAGAGATCGAATTTGGCCACCTGTGTCACTTTCTTGGTAGTATTATTGTACCACATTACCTCACCTTTGCGCTGCGCAACCAATATGTCGAGGTTGGGCAAAACGGCCAATTCTGTTGGCTCATCAAAAACACCGCCCGCCAACACATTCTTGGTGAATCGGTCGTTGTCGGGAACAAGTTGTGTCTTGGCTTTGGCATAATCCAATTTCACACCCTTACCGATGGCATATTGGATGCCGCCAAGCAAATGCTTGAGGAAAAGGGGGTCAGCAAAGGATTCGTTGGTATGCCCGAATTCAGTGTAAAACGCCCTTCCACCATCGTATTCATGGTACCAGGCCATGGGATGCTTCTCTCCATTTTCACCACCTTTGTAGGAAGTTTCGTCTATGCTGATCAGCACTTTGACGTGTTCAGGTACTTTTTTGAAGTTATACCATTCGTCTGTGCGTTCCCAAACATCGGGAAGGTGAGCGGTACTGGGATGGTTTTTGTCATTGACAATAAGCTTTGCCTGTTGGTTTCTGGGGTGGCTCTTGAAATAGGCTCCGGAAAGTTTTCCGTACCAGGGCCAGGTGTACTCGCAATCGGTGGCAGCATGAATACCCATATACCCGCCACCTGCCTGGATATAACGCTCAAAAGCTGCCTGCTGATAATGGTTGAGCACATCTCCGGTTGCACTGAGGAATACCACAGCACTGTACTGTTTCAGGTTGTTTTCGTTGAAAGCGTCAGCATTTTCGGTGGTATCCACTGAAAATCCGTTTTCCTTGCCCATCTGGATGAGTGCCGTTTTACCTACAGGGATGGAGCCGTGCCTGAATCCTGCGGTTTTGGAAAACACCAGCACTTTGTTCTGCGCCAATGATGCCATGGAAAGCATGCACACCAATGCCGTTGCTACTGATCTGATCATGTTGATTTCAATTTTAATCATGAATTGGCTTTACACTAACATCGCTTAAAACGGAAAAAACGCCGCAAGATTTGCGGCGTTTCTGTGTTTTGACTATCTTTTTTAGAGTTCCCTTATTTTGATGTCACGGAACCAAACCGGATTGCCGTGGTCTTGCAAAGAAATCCTTCCTTTGGGATACTTTCCAAACCCGGGGGAATTCTTGAACTTGCTACCGGCAACCATTTTGTTCCAGTTGTCATCACCTACGGTAGTTGTAACCACATTCTTCCCGTTCAGGAAAAGTTTGAGTTCGCCTTTGTTGTAGATGATTTCTGCTTTGTTCCACTCGCCAACAGCTTTTACAGTTTCCTCATTGCTGGAAATCAGGTCATACAAATCACCGGCACGGTGTTTGATGATTTTGGCATCAGCGTGGCGGTCGTTGTCCAACACCTGCATTTCCATACCGGTGAGGTAGGATTTCTTGTAGGTTGAGTCTTCCTTCACTCCAAAAATGATGCCGCTGTTGCCACCCTCTGATATCTTCCACTCCACACTGAAATGGTAGTTTTCATATTCGAGGTCTGTGGTAAGGTCGCCACCGGTTTTTACACCTGGCTTGGTAACGGTGTTGAAGGCCAATACGCCATTTTCCACCTGCCATGATTCTCCGGTGCCTTCTCCTCTGTAAATATGCCATCCTTTGAGGGATTTGCCATCAAACAACTTGGTCCAGCCTTTCTTCGCCTGTTTTGGAGAAGATTTGGACTTGGTGGGGTTGTCAGACTTGTTTACACTGTCAAAGGCTGTGAGGAGGGTGAAGCAAAAAAGGCAAGCAATCGTTGTAAGGGTTCTCATTATATGTTATTTTTTCATTGACAGGATATACTCAACCATGGCAGTAGCATCTTCCTGGCTGAGGTTGGGGTGTCCGGCCATGGGAATTTCACCCCAATTGCCTTGTCCACCATTGATGACTTTTTCGGCCAGCATTTTCACGTTGGCTGCATTGTTCTCATACTTCTTGGCAACGTCCTGGTAAGCGGGGCCAATAAGTTTTGCGTCATCCTTGTGACATGTGCGGCAATCTGATCCGTTGATCAGGGCCTGTCCGTCTTTCTTGGGCGCTGCAGCTTCTGCTGTTGCGGGTGCAGCGGCTTCAGTGGTTGCAGCCGGTGCTGTTTCTTCTGTTGTAGCGTTGCTGATGGGTTGGGTTGTTGTTTCTGTACTTTCTCCACCACCGCAGGCGTAAAGCCCTGCAGCGATCACCATGGTCATAATTGCTTTTTTCATTGCGTATGTGTTGTTTTGATTAAACTATTGGATGATTAAATTCCCAAAATGCTGCGGTTGAAGGCCTCATCGCTTCCTGTTCCGGCAAAATCATCGAATGCCTTTTCGGTAACACGAATGATCTTGTTTTTGATGAAAACAGCACCTTCTTTGGCACCTTCTTCGGGATGTTTCAAGGCACATTCCCATTCCATCACCGCCCAGCCGGCATAATCATAGCCCGTGAGCTTGCTAAAGATGGCGGAGAAATCCACCTGACCGTCTCCGAGGGAACGGAACCTGCCTGCGCGCTGCACCCAGTTCTGGTATCCGCCGTAAACACCCTGCTTGCCGCTGGGGTTGAATTCGGCATCCTTCACATGGAACATCTTGATGCGCTCATGGTAATGGTCGATATAGCTGAGATAATCGAGGCATTGGAGTACAAAGTGGCTTGGGTCGTAAAGCAGGCAAGCCCTGGGATGGTTGCCTGTTTTCTCCAAAAACATTTCGTATGAAATGCCGTCGTGCAGGTCCTCTCCGGGATGTATTTCATAGCAAAGGTCAACACCCTGCTCATCGAATGCATTCAATATAGGCAACCACCTGTTCGCCAACTCGGTAAAACCGGTGTCCACCAATCCGGCAGGACGCTGGGGCCAAGGGTAAACGGTGTGCCACAGGAGGGCTCCACTGAAAGTGGCATGGGCGTTGAGTCCGAGGTTAGCGGAAGCCTTTGCCGCATATTTAAGCTGTTGTACGGCCCATTCGGTGCGGGCCTTGCTGTTGCCATGCACACTGGCGGGTGCAAAGCCGTCGAATTGTGCATCATAAGCAGGGTGAACGGCTACGAGCTGACCTTGCAGGTGAGTCGACAATTCCGTTATCTGCAAACCGGCTTCTTCTACAATGCCTTTGATTTCATCAGCATAGGTTTTGCTTTCAGCCGCTTTTTGCAGGTCGATGCAGCGGGCATCCCAAGAGGGTATTTGCACGCCTACAAAGCCAAGACCGGCAGCCCATTTGCAGATGGACGACAGATCATTGAAAGGATGGGTATCGCCCATGAACTGGGCGAGGAATATACCAGGACCTTTGATTGTTTTCATTTGCGCGTAATTTTAGATGGTGTGGGGTGTCCACTTTTGTTCTGACTGTGATGACAATACCACATTGTCAATGAAGGCCATACCGCGGATACCGTCTTCTACGCCGGGGAAATCGAGCATTTCCGGTGTAGGTGTGGTGCCGTCTTTTATACAGCCAACGGTGAGGGCAAAATTGCGGTAGATATTGGCAAAAGCTTCGAGGTATCCTTCGGGATGTCCGCCTGGGGTGCGACTGTTGTGCAAAGCAAAGGATGACAGCCTGCCGGCATAGTTTCCGCCTGCCCTGTAAATCTGTGTGGGTTGGTCGAGCCACCTCACCAGCATGGTGTTGGGCTCATGCTGTGCCCATTCCAATCCGCCATGCTCTCCATAGACCCTGATCTTGATGCCATTTTCTTCTCCGGCTGCCACCTGGGAGGCCATGAGTACTCCGGCAGCACCGTTTTCAAACTTCAGCAATACATTGCCGTCATCATCCAGCATCCTGCCTTCCACCATCACATTGAGGTCGGCGCAAATATGAGAGATTTTCAATCCGCTTACATATTCCGCCAGGTGTGCACAATGGGTGCCGATATCGCCCATACAACCGCTCTTGCCGCTGCGCTTGGGGTCGGTTCTCCAGGCTGCCTGGGCATTACCCTCACGCTCGGTGAGCTTGCTCAACCATCCCTGTGGATATTCCACCCACACTTTCCTGATCTTGCCGAGCTTTCCTTCGGCAATCATCTGCCTGGCCTGTTTGACGAGGGGATAACCGGAGTAGGTATGGGTCAGGCAAAGCACCCTGCCTGTGGCTTCCTGAATCTTTTTCAGTTCTTTGGCTTCGTCCAGCGTGAAGGCGATGGGTTTTTCGATGACCACATCAAACCCATGCTCCATGGCCATTTTGGCCGGTGCAAAGTGGGCGAAATTGGGGGTTACAATGGTCACAAAATCCATGCGCTGGTCTGCATGCAACTGGCTCTCTTTGGTGATCATCTCCTCAAAAGTGAGGTAGATGCGGCTTTCCGGAAGAAAAAGCGATTGTCCGGAGTCTTTGGCGATATCCGGATTGATGCTGAGTGCACCGCAAACCAGTTCTATGAGTCCGTCGATTCCTGCTGCATGACGGTGGATGGCGCCAATAAAGGCATCCTTGCCTCCACCGACCATGCCCATTCTTAATTTTCTGTTCATTGCTGGGGATTGAAAATGTTGTGTAAATGTGATTTTAAAAGTACAAAAAAAGAGGGGACAAATGCCCCCTCTTTCAAAAATTTATGATTTGCCTGTTTAGGCTGCCTGCTTCTTCTTGCCGAAGAAATACAAAGCGGCAAAAGCCACAATCAGGATGCCTGGGAATATCAGCATATTAGACAATGTAGCCTGACCTGCTGCGAGATCTGCTGCATCACCAGCCAAGCCGCTTGCTTCAGCTACCACTTTATTGTCCTGAATCCATCCGCCAATGATTGGCTGGAACATGGAAGAGGAGAACATACCTATTCCGCCAAGGATAGAGAGACCCAAGGCACCAGTCTGTGGCAAATGCTGACCAACATAGCCGAGCATATTAGGCCAGAAATAACAGATACCAAGTGCATAGAAAATGGCAGCTACATACAACATGTTACCACTCATGGTGCTGAGCATGTATATGCCTAAAAGTCCAAATATAGCGGAACCGAGCAATACACCGGCAGTATTCAGCTTTTCAACCAGCGGTCCGGCAAAGTAACGGCCAACAGCCATCAATCCGGTTACCAGGGCCAAAATCAACATGGGACTTGCACCAGCTTTGGCGAGGATAGGGCCAACCCATTGCTGTGGACCAAACTCGGAAATCGCAGTGAGGGCCATACAAGCAGCCATGAACAGATACAGTGGGTTAAGCATCGCCTTGAAGTTGGCAATAGCTGAACTGGCTTCTGCCTTAGGCTGTGGAAATGCCTGTCCGAAGAACATCACTGCATAGATAACGGTAGGCACTAGGATCACCCAGATTTGCGCCTGCCAAGGAAGGCTGGCATCAGTCATGAATTTGGAGATCAAAGAACCCAATACAATACCACCGGGGAACCACATGTGGAAACGGTTCAGCTTGCTGTGGAATTCGTTGCCGCTGTAAGAGTCTGCAATCATGGGGTTACAGGCCGCTTCTGTACAACCGTTGCCGATACCGATCAGGAGTGTTGAAATCAGCAATACGTTATAGCTGCTGGCGTAAATGGTGGTCAGGATACCAATGGCGTGGGCTACGAAAGCCACTTGCATAATCAGTTTGGGACCCAGTTGCGCATAAAACACACCACCCAAGATCATGGAAATGGGGAAGCCAAGAAACCACATGGAATTGATGGTACCCAGTTGCACGGTGTCCAGATTCAATTCAGTACCCAGCTGGGTGAGGATACCGGCACGAATGCTGAAAGAGAATGCCGTGGTGATGAGCGCAAAACAGCTGGCCCAAAAAAGGCGATTGGCGTTGATTGTTTGGTTCATAATACAATTAGTTTGGTTAAGGGTTTATGGCAAAGCCGAAAATTGGATTTGAAAGCTAAATAAAGTTCACCTTATCGCCAAAATTTTTAATACACTAAGAAATTACTTGAAAAAATGTACATTAGGTTATTCTTTGACCCTTAATTCAACTTATTCATGAACTCCCGTCGCGTTGCCATCAAAAACCTCATGCTCGGATCCATGTCCGCTTCAGCTCTTTCTTCTTTCACACCGGCAGAAAAAAAGGACAGTGCACTCAAAGGAAACATCAACCATGCTGTTTGCCGTTGGTGTTACAATACGATTCCTATGGAAGAGTTTTGTCAGGGTGCAAAAGACATCGGCATTACGGGTATTGATCTGGTGGGACCCAAAGACTGGGAAACGCTTAAAAAATACGGATTGTACTCATCCATGTGCAATGGCGCGGAAATCAGTCTGGTGGATGGTTTCAACGAAACACAATTCCATGCCAAACTGATCCAGAACTATACCGACATGATTCCGCTGGTGGCAAAGGCGGGCTACAAAAACCTAATCTGCTTCTCCGGTAATAAAAGAGGAAAGGATGATGAAACCGGACTTAAAAACTGCACAGACGGATTGAAGCAATTGGTTGGCGTAGCAGAAAAACATGGCGTGACCCTGGTGATGGAATTGCTGAATTCCAAGGTCAATCACAAAGATTACCAGTGCGACAACAGCAAGTGGGGTGTTGAACTCTGCAAGCGCGTGGGATCAGAAAACTTCAAATTGCTTTACGATATCTACCACATGCAGATTGATGAAGGTGATGTGATCAGCACCATTCGTAAGAACCATATGTATTATGCTCATTACCATACAGGAGGCGTACCAGGAAGGAATGAAATCAACGAAACCCAGGAGTTGAATTATCCCGCCATCATGAAAGCCATTGCAGCAACAGGTTTCAAGGGCTTTGTGGCGCAGGAGTTCATCCCTACTTGGCCTGATAAGATGGCTGCCCTCAAACAGGGTGTGACAATCTGTGATATCTAATTTAAATTCATCGTATGCAATTCAAGTCTTTTTTTTCCGGAACCAAGGCATGGTTCGCGCTTACATGTTGCTGCTGCATCATTGCCTGCTCCAGTACCCGATTGCTGAAACAGGAGAAGGGATGGGTAAGCCTCTTCGACGGCAAGACCTTCAACGGATGGAAGGCTGGTGAAAACCCCGGCACCTTCACCATTGAAGACGGCAGCATCAAGGTTGCAGGCGTCCGCTCCCACCTATACTATGATGGTCCGGTGATGAATCACGACTTTACAAATTTCGAATTCAAGGCACAGGTCATGACCAAACCTGGTTCCAATTCCGGCATCTATTTCCATACAGCTTTTCAAGAAAAGGGATTTCCCGACAAGGGCTTTGAAGTGCAGGTCAACAATTCGCATACCGATTGGAAAAGATCAGGTGGATTGTATGACATCAAAGACACCAGGGATGTTTATGTGAAGGATGATGTGTGGTACACGGAATACATCCGTGTTGAAGGAAAGCATGTAATCGTCAAAATCAATGATCAGGTCGTCACGGATTGGACACAGCCTGAAGATTTTGTTCCGGCAAAAAATCATCTGAAACGCTTCATTGCCACTGGAACCTTTGCATTGCAAGGGCATGATCCCAAAAGCGTTGTTTATTACAAGGATATCATGGTAAGACCCTTATCAACAAAATGACCCCTCCCAATATATCTATCAATTAGGAAGCATTACCATCAACAATCACCAGATGGAATGCAATAATACTCAATCAAATATCGTCATGAAAAATCTCATGCTGACTGGAGGGCTTTTGTTTTTATTGAGCCACGCAACCTTTGCTCAAACGGTTGCGAAATTCAAAATCAGCCTTGATAGACCTACTAATGGACTGACCGTTCCAGCGCACATCAATCTTGATGAACTGAGTTTTCAGGCAGATTCAAATCTGACGCTGCTTGAGGTCGATGGAAATAAAAAAATGGCTATCCCCTATCAGATCAGTCAGGAAAATCAAAGAACATTGTACTGGAACATCTCAGCTACAGATAAAAAAGAAATATCATACGAGCTGGTCAATGCCCCGAAATCAAGTTTCTCTACAGTTCAGTCTATAAAAAACGACAGCTCCATCACCATCAACCAAAATGGAAAGAACCTGTTGAGGTATTATCATGCCAAAGTGAATCCCCCAATAGGCCAGCATCCTTACTTTGCCAGAAGTGGATTCATCCATCCGCTTTGGACCCCACGCGGACAAGAACTGACACGCATTCAGGCTCCTGATCATTATCACCACTATGGTGTTTGGAATGCTTGGACGCATGTTCTCTTCGAAAAAGATACCGTTGACTTCTGGAATATCAGAGGACACCAGGGAACTGTGCGCTTTGCCAAAATGATCTCTAAAAATGAAGGCAGCATCTTTTCTGAATTTGAGGCCCTGCAGGAACATGTGGTATTCAAAAAAGATGGAACAGAAAAAGTGGCGCTGAATGAGTTACTAACAGTAAGGGTTTATCCTCAGTTACATGATGACTACTATATTGTAGACATCACTTCCAAAATGAACTGCGCAACGGATAGTCCGTTTCGTATTCTTGAATACCGCTATGCTGGCTTTGGATGGAGAACAACAGCTTACTGGGATAACAACAATTGTGAAGTGCTGACATCCGAAGGCAAAACAAGAAAAGATACCGACAATTCAAGAGCCAAATGGTGCATTGTACAGGGTCAACTACCAGGCAATGAGTTTGGTGGCGCTGCTTTCCTTTCACATCCTTCCAACTTCAACTTTCCTGAACCCATGCGTATCTGGACGCTCAATACCAATGGCAGGGGTGACATGTTCTTCAGTTTCGCCCCAACAAAAGACAGGGATTGGTTGCTGGAACCGGGAAATACTTATGTAATCAAATACAGACTTGTAGTATTTAATGGCAAGTTTGATGCAGCCAAAGCTGAAAGTGCGTGGCAATATTATCAAAAGGGTCCGGCCATCAGGATAAACCCAAAACTCCATTAACCAACTGGGTTCTCAGCGCTTGAAATTACTCCGTTAAAATCAATTTATTTTTGGGGTGCAATAGGCAACTTGATGACTGAAGGATATGTTTTGGAATGGTGTATGGTGTTTTGCACAGCAATGGCTTTTGAATCATTGTAATTGTCTCCGCCGGTATTGAGGTTGCGTTCAAACCTTGGGAAGTTGCTGCTGGATATTTCAATACGGATGCGATGGCCCGGTGCGAAGTAGTTGCTGGTGACCATCGGACTCATATTCACTTGGTACACTTTTCCCTTTTCCATAAAAACTTCTTTGTCGTAGCCCTCACGAAAGCGCGTGCGTTGGATCGTTTCATCCAGGTTATAGGCTTTGCCATCGGGATGCACATCAACCAATTTCAAAGTGATGTCTGTATCCACACCGGTGGAAGAAACAAATAAAGTTGATTCAATGAATCCGGTTACTTCAAGTCCTTCCGTCAAGGGCTCGGATGTATAGACCAGTACGTCTTCACGCAGTTCCAATTGGGATTGGTCGAAAGAACCACCCTGTATGGCATTGCCTGCGCAACACACATTGCCTCCAACAGATGGAACAGGGTTCATGGGGTCGTATGAAAATGAATCGGGTGAATCTTTTGCTGCAGGTTTGGCAGATGCTGTTGCAA